>JAFQWG010000140.1 GCA_017407605.1 Agathobacter sp.
ATTGCACTTGCTCTTCTTAAAATTCCTCTTATGTTCATTTCTACTCCTTAAATGAATTCCTCTGTATGTACTACCACCACATCCTGAATGATTTCAAAATCAACTTGTGGACTTAACAATGTTGTTTCTGGACTGAGCACTGTTGTCTCTGGACTAAGCAAAGTAGTCTCTGGGCTGAGCAACTCTGTTTCTGGGCTAAGCAACTCTGTTTCCTGGCTAAGCAACTCTGTCTCTGGGCTAAGCAACTCTGTTTCTGGAATAAGTAACTCTGTCTCTGGAGTTGGTAACTCTGTCTCTTCTATCGTATTTTCTTTTCTTGTCTGACCTGTTTTACCTAACTGATTTGTCGCATTCTGTGCTAACTTACTTGTTGCACGCTGTGTTGTAGAAGCCGATGTAGATACCGGTCTTCTTTTTGCAACCGCATTTTTATTGGCAGCTCTGATTTCTGCTACCTGTTTTGCGGCTGTTTTACCACTTAATTCACCTAGTACCGCTGGTATATCAAGCACAAAAAACAAAATCACTGCAACGATGAAAAATATCGCAGCCAAAACAAACGCTACCATAGAGATATTCTGATATAATTCTGCACTCATGTTGATACCTCCTAATTAGCAGCGTAAGCATTCGCTACTGCTGACTCTACATCTTGTCTTCTTTGTAAAATCGCTGCTTTCATGTTATCTGTCTTATCAGTAGTAGTATTTAAACTTTCAGTTGCACGAAATACACTCTGATAAAAGCTCGTTAAGTCAGATTGACTAATATCATCCAACATAAACTTTCTTGCATATGTCTCTGCTGCATTTGCACAGAGTTTGTATACTTCAAGGTTTACGATTTCACTTTCCTCATCCTCAACCAGTTCTAATAGATTCTGCAAGTTCTCAAAATATGGGGCATATGCACCTTTATCATCCGCTTCTTCAACCTTAAGGGTGATATCTCTGTTGAATATACCAATCTGCTCGTACACACCAGAGATGATTCTAAAATCATCTGCTTCTGTGCCATAATTCTGTGCATCTGCAAACCACTGAATTGAACTCTTTACTCTAGTTACTTGATTGTCTGAGGTTTCTGTCTTGCCATAATCATAGTAATACCAGTAAAGTTTGCCGATTTCATAAGCAAGCTCTGCATATCCGTCCTGCTCTTGAAGTGTTGCAATATCGATATTTAGCATCTGCTTTAAAGTAGCTTCTTCCTCAACCGTAAAAGTAGCATCTTCTTTAAATGTGTCTACCAACCACAGATATGTATCAATTTCTTCTGGTTTAATCTGAATTGCCTTTGTATAGTAGTCTATCTTTTCTTCTGCGATAGCTGCTTTTTCTGCCTGAAGCACATTATTGTCATAGTCCTTCTCATTTACACTTGACTTCAGCACCTGACAGGTAATCCCTACGATGAGAGAAAGCACTGAAAGGCCAACCATCGCGCCTGTTAAAAGAACTTTTCTAAACTGCTTAAAACGATGCTGCTGATCCCATATACCATAATTGTCAAGTGCATAGAGTAACTCTGCACATGAATCAAATCGGTCATCTGGATTTAACTGGGTACACTGCAAAATAATATTTTCCAATCCGGCTGAAAGTTCTGGATTCCAATAACGAATTGGATAAATTTCATATGGTGGCTCACAAGGGTTCTTTCCTGTAACCAAGTGATACAGGGTAACACCGAGACAATAGATATCTGTACGTCTATCGGTCTGACCTTTTCCACCAAACTGCTCTGGTGCAGCATATCCCTTTGTGCCAAGGCTGACTGTATCCTCTAAATTTTCTTCTTTATATTCACGTGCAATACCAAAGTCAATTAATTTGATTGACCCATTTTCCTGTAGCATAATATTCGCAGGTTTCATATCACGGTAAATGATTGGTGGATTCTGTGAATGTAAGTAATCCAACACACCACACAAATCCTTTGCCCATTCAATAACTGTCTCTTGTGATTGTGCACCTTCTTTTTCTAACACTTTGTTTAAAGACACACCTTCTATGTAGTCCATTACTACATAGATAACATCTTCTTTATCAATGATATCTACGATACGTGGCAGGCATGGATGATCGAGTTTTTTCATCAAGTTTGCTTCTGCCATTGCACTCTGTACTACAACTGTATTGTTCTTATCACGGGCACGCTTTTTAATTTCTTTAATTGCCCACTGCTTATTTAGATTTCTATCCATGGCAAGGTATACTTCTGACATACCACCTTTACCTACCATGGTTAATATTTCGTATTTTCCTTCTATTAAAGTACCTATTGTCGCCACAGTATCTTCCTCACTATAAAACTTTTACGAGCAGTGCTGTGATATTATCACTCTCGCCTCTTGTTTCATTGATTTCTATCAATTTTGCGATACATTCAGAAATCTTTTCTTCTGTATCTAAATTTTCTCTCATAATTGCTTCATGAATCTCTTCTTCTCTTAATACATGACGAAATCCATCTGAACATAGCAAGTAGTAATCTCCTACAACCACTGTACCTTCATAAAATTCTGGTTCCACATTTCCTGATGCCCCAATACATTGAAGAAGTACATTTCTACGTGGATCACTCATTGCCTGTTCCTGTGTCATATTCCCACGTTTTATTTCTCTAGCAACAAATGTTTGATCTTCTGTAATCTGACGAATACCCTTTGTATTTACACAATACTGTCTGCTATCCCCTACGTGACCAGTAACAAATCTTCCATCCGGTAAGAAGAGAACTACAGTAAGAGTTGTACCTAACTGCTTATAATTCTCCTTTCCATAATTCCAAAGTTTCTGATTCAGAGTGTATATACTTTCTTTCCATACTTTTTTCACCTGTTCAACAGACAATCTATTTACCATATATAGAAAATCATTTTCAAACCAAGCTGCAAAATGACGAATTACGGTCGCACTAGCCAATTCTCCGCTTGAGAGCCCTCCCATACCATCACAGAGAACCGTCATTAAATATTCTTCTTTATCAATTTTTACTTTTTTTATACATAATGCATCCTGATTAACATTTTTCTTGATTCCAATCGATGTTGCATAACTTACAATAAAACTCATAATTCCACCTTTTTTTGCAAAAAAATATAGTATACCAATCAAAGATTAGCATACTATATTATTACACTATTTGCAAACATATTAGTTGCAAATGCAACCATTTAGATTGTTTATAAGTTTTTCTATAAAATTTACACTATATTCTAGAATTTCATATTTGGAGGTGTCTATGAAAAATAATTATGAGCAACAATATAAAGAGATAGGTTTAAATATTGCTCATTACCGTAAGCTTCGAGGTTATACACAGATTGAATTTGCCGAAAAAATCGATGTAAGCCGAACTCACCTTAGCAATATTGAAGCACCAAGAATGAAAACTTCTCTCTCGCTTGATTTACTATTCAAAATCGCAGATATCCTTGATGTTGACATCAGAGATTTATTTGTTTTTCACAGTAAATAGCCTTTTCTTTTATTAAAAAAGCAAAAAACTAGACACCCCTTCTCAGATTATCTCTTGAAGGGGGTAAAAGTCTACCCGACATTTCTGTCAAAAATTGTTGTTTTTTGTACTCCAATACTACCATATGGTTATATCGTCATATTTCTTTTATTTTAAGTACAATTCTATTAATTCTTTTTACAGTCACCAAACATCTCTGCAAATACATCAAGAGCCTGCATTGCTTGACCGTATTCGTCTGTGAATTCTTTCATGTTCTCTAAGTCTTCATGCTTAAATTCCCAGACTTCCTCTTCCTGTGTCCACTCGCCTGAACCTGCAACTTCAACCTCCCATTCGCTTCCAAATGCTTTGATTTCCTTCTTTTCCACATTTGACTTACTGTTGGTTAATGTTTGTTGCAACATTCCAAGGCGGCTACTGTCTGTTCTCCAGAGTGAGGTTTCTTCTAGCCCACCCTTACTTGCATTTATAAGAGTTCCGTCGCTTCCTGTGAAGAAATCTTTGTTTATGAAACGCACATATTTTTCCGTCTGACTTTCCTTTACAGATGTATCAACAATATTGATTGTTATACTTTTTGTGGTTACATTTCCGAAACTGTCAGTAGCCTGATAAATGATTTCCACAGATTTATCTTCTGTAATACTTGTAAAGATGGAGCTGTCGTAATCTTTTACAATCACATCCGTGCCATTTTGCAATTCTCCGTCTTCACGGTCGGTTCCTTTTACTTTCTCAAGCAATTCAGTCTGTGTGATACTTCCGTTTTGTGATTCGTCAAGTGTAAAATATCTTGAATATGCTTCGATTTTTGGATATTCATCCCATATAGCTTTTAATGTAACACTGTCAGGGAATTCATATGTCTGTCCTGCTTCATATTCTTTCTGGTTTACTACATCTTCCCATGTGACAAAAGAAAAACCATCTAATGTGATGCTGTGAGTCGTCACATATGGGTTTATTCTATTTCCAGAACAGTTGTAATAAGCAATTCCTTCTGCATCTGCTAAATCAAGTCTAGCTTCTGTTGAATCAAACTCGACACTGACCATTTTTTTATAAATCCCATAAAGTGTTGTATCTTCGCTGAAATCTCTGGTTGTATTTGCCGAATAATAAGACTGCTTTGCATCCGCGGCTTCGCTTGTTGTCCATCCCTGTCCTTTCCACGCTCCGCCTAATCCATCCTGATTACGAATGTTTATTGGAGCCTTTTCATCTGTCTTGTATATTGTGTATGTTTCTGTATATGTGTTTACATCCACAAACGTTATAGTTATATTTTTCTTGTATATTGCATACAGTGTTACATCATTGTCTGGCATAAGAAGAAAAGTTAACCCTTCCCTCGCGGTTTTATCGGTATTCCAGCCTACAAATTCCCATCCTGTTTTTGTTGCTTCCACCGATAAGTCGATAGGTTCACCATAATTTACCGTTGCAAATTCCTGTTGAACTGCGGTTCCATCGTTCTCTCGATAGTTATAGTGCACCGTATGCTGATTTACCTGCCACTTAGCATATAATGTGCTGTCGCCGTCTATCGTGTAATAATCTTCCGCTTTTACCAGTGTTCCATCCGCTCTGTGCCATCCTGTAAACGTATACCCCTCTTTTTCTGGCGTTGGCAAATCATTGTAACGATCCATGTAGTATATCATCTTACTTGCAGGCTCTATGGTGCCGCCTTCAGTATTCGGATCGAAATACAGCGTATATTCACATGGATGATAGAGTGCCAAGCTTGTTACATTGCCGTGTACTTCATATCCATCTGCATTTTCCATAGACTCCAAATAATATCCTTTCTCGATGCGAGGCTGAGGAATAAAGGTGTCTCCTTCTTTTATATCAACAGTATCTGAGTCCGGAGGTCCATAACTGTCCATTTCTCTGTCATATTCTCTATGTGCAACAGTTTGTGTAAACCATTTGGTTATTGGGGCACTATCTCCCCAACTATTAACATTTCCAGCGTTGTCCCACGCAGTTACATTATATTGTAATGAATTGCCACTTTGTGCAATATTCTCAATAACCGCTGAGATATCCCAGTCGGTAATGCCAAATGCATAATCAAGGTTTTCGATTCCTGTAAGCATCATTGCGGGAGAAGTTTTATCAGAGTAATCCGGTTCACTCCATACAGATGCTTCCACATAATTCACATCGGAAACCGGTATCGAATATATTGCATATAAATGAATATCATTTGGCTGTAAATCAAGCGTAACCAAGTTTGTTTTTGCGTTTTTGTCGGTGTTCCAGCCTACAAATTCCATTCCTGGCATTGTAGCCGTGACGCTTAAATCTACGCCTCTTCTTTCCGGAGAATCGTCATAAACCTCTTCTTTTACATACTCTGCTGCGCCATTTATATCAATTGTGCCTTCGCAGCCATGATATGTTACATGATATTTATTAGCCTCCCACTGGGCGTTAAGTGTTACCTGCACTAATGGGTTTATCTGGTCTTGTAAACCTACTAAAGCCGATAAATTGGAAACCGTCTCTCCATTTTCAAAAGTAGTTTCTGTACCCGCTAACCTCCAGTTTTTAAAAGAATATCCTGGTCTTGTAAAGAGCAAAGGACTTAATGCAGTGGCTGTATCATATGATGTTAAGGTAGGATTCATTGTACCACTTGCCCCGTTCGGATTGTAATTAATCTGATACGAATTTTTCGTCCACTGAGCATATAAAGTAACTGCATTTATAGAGTTCTGAGTATATGTCTTACCATCACCAACTACTACCGAACCATCTTTGCTGGTAGACCATCCTGCAAACGTATACCCTGTTCTTCTAAATTTATTTGCTGGTACTGAAGTCGCTTGACCATATGTTCCAGTTATATTTTCCATTGCGGCACCGTTTGTCGCATCATTACCATTAAATGAAATTGTATAGGTTGCTGACCTTTGTACAACTCTACCACAATAAGCACAATCTTTTACGAAATTACCATTATACACATATTCTTCACCTGAATAACTGTGTCCAAATGCTGGAATTGTTACTTGACCATATTTCACACAGCCATTTGGAACACCTATTTGATTAGGTCCATAACCTATCTGTCCTTGATTACAACCTATATACATGATTCCACTTGATGTACATGTCGGGATAGATGCCCATCCTATGTATCTAAAATGGTTTGAAGTATAACAACCATTGCCACAGTGACCAGAACAACGGTATGCTCCCTCTGGTGTCCACCTATCTTGATAGTAATATGCTGCCCATGCCGAATGAGAACTATATGTTGTAAAGAAGCTTTTACTTAAAATGTATAAACCATCATCAGCAACATAAGCACTTAATCTTGCAAAGGCATTTGCACCTGCTGTAGCTGCCTGAACCTCTTCATGCCCATACCCCAAAGGCATCAGAGTGCATACTAAACTCATTATCAAAACAAACGATAATTTTCTAAAGAATTTTTTCTTTTTCACTCTGACACCTCCTTTACTGTATGTTCTTGTCTGATATATTAATTGAAATACCAAAATATGTTTCATTTAAGGTAACATTCAAGGGGTCTTTCTGCTCATTGACCTTAATTCTAATCGGTGCCTGTGTATCATACTTAACAGACTTATAAGCCTCCACACGATTTCCGTTCTTATCATATGCAACCGCTTTGTAGGTTACTACTCCCTCTTTCACGTTTGTATATATAACGCTTTCATCCGACTTTTCATTTGGCATTTCCTGTACTGCAACAGGTTCTGCCACGCCCTCTTGATATAATTCAATTCGGGCAAGTCCCACGCCGGAGTCGCTTGCATATACGGTTATCTTTAATGGGTCCGGTTGTCCGTTTGCATCCTTACCATCCGTCCAGCTATCCGTTGTAGCCCCTAACTTTACCACCGGTGCGGTTTCGTCTACCCAATGTGCGTACAGGGTGATATTTGCTACTTCCAGCTTGCATATTACGTCCGTAGACATAAATTCATTGTAATACTGTTCGCCGTGTCCATCCGGCTCGGTGAAATATCCTTTAAACGAGTATCCAGGTCTATAAGGTGCGTCTGCAGCAGGGAATACCTGGTCGTATACCGCTGTTGCAGTGTCATCGCCTTGAAGACCGCCTTGTTTGTCAAAAATTACATCAATTTCTTTTGGCTCAAATATTGCAAATATGGTTGTATCTTCCGCGTATGTATTATTAGGGAACATGATACACGCATCCGGCCCAATAACTAACGCATCTGTTCCTCCAATTCCCATCATATTGTTATAATATCCAAGGAAATTGTAACCTGTTCTTGTTGGTAAAACGATTCGGTTAATTTCTGTTCCTTTTACGCAATCTTCTTCTGCATAAAAGCCTGCATTATATTTCTGATAGAATACATCTGTTCCGCCAGTTCCCCCTGCTTTATCTTCGATAATTTTATAAATACAAGGCTCCCACTGGGCATATAGCGTAATTACGTCGTTATGTTTTGCTGTCATATTAAGGACTTCCTGTCCGCTTGCATAACTTATTCCTGTACCGTCTGGTTTCGTATTCCATTCTTTGCCTTCTACCAGTTTATAACCACGTCTAGTATACGTTGCAGGCATTATATACCCTGCCTGGTCATAGATAAACTCAGATGACTCAATTTCCCCCTGTCCATTTTCTTTTGCATTTATATCGTATTTTACAGTGTATTCGTTAGCCACCCAGTTTGCTCTCAAAACTGTTCCGGCACTTTTCGTTGTAAGTCTAGGGTTAATCTCTACAGGAGTATAACTCTGTTGAATAGACAAAGGATATCCAATTGGATTTTTCCACTCTTTTCCCTCTTCCAAATGATACCCTGTTTTTTCCAGTCCGATTGTCTTAGTATTTGTTAAGTAAGTGGTCTGCATAATGCTGCAGCTATCCATTTTTACAGAACCTTTGTAATGTAAAGCATTTGGTACAGTTACATTTCCTGCAATATATGGTTTTTCTGAATAATCTCCCTTTACGGTTGCTCCATCTCCTACGTCATAGAGTATGTTTAACTTGTGGTTGTTGATGATGTCATATATATTTATATAACTACCAAATGTATGACCAGAGAAGGTACTCTTTGCCACTGCAAGCTGTGTATCATCTCTTAAATGGTATACATTTGCTCCATACACGCCTCCTGCACCGTTTTCATATAAATATCCATTACATATGCCGTTCTGTTTCGTTGTAATGATTGCACTTGCATAGATTGCTATGCTTGACGCTTGAAAGACTTGCGTTGCAGCATAACTATTTGCTGCTTTTGCAAGTGTTATAATTGTCGCACAAGGAATCATATACAAATTGTACTGAAATCCACCACTGTTTACTGTTAAATGAGATAAATGTTGCATAGAGCCACCTAAAACCGCCGAAAAACTTGCAACAGCTCCATTACTCCCAATCAAAGTAAAATCATAACCAAGTGTCTGATATTTTAAATTCGTACTTGACGAAGCAAGACGTGCCTGTGTGCCAATATAAAAATCTCCACCAGACACAGCACCTTTTTTACTCTTAGAAATACTATGATAAAACTCCATGGCATTTGTAAAACTTGCAGCCTCATATTCTTCTTTGGGTATAAGACTTATCGTCATACATAAAAGAAGGAGCACTGCAATCGTTCTTATAAAAAGTTTCCTTTTTCTATTTCTTGTTCTTTGTTTCAAATTTTTACTCCTTCCTTAAATAAAAAAGGTCTTTTTCCTACGAAAAAGACCTTTTTTCATTTCTATATCAATGTGAAATTATGGAATACTTCTTAATAATCCCAAAATCCTGGGTCGTCTGGTGTTAGAATACTTGAAACTGGCACAAGATTATCCGCAATTGCCCATTCGTATGTTCCATTACCCGAATAACTACTTATATTTCCTGTCATTCCAATACTATTTAAATAGTTACTTAATATTGGTACAGCACTATAAACATCACTCTTATGTACAACAACCATATAAGCAGTTCCACCGTTTACTGGAACAACAACCCCAATTCCAGCATTCAAACATGCCTGTTCATTTGCATCAATGTATTGGCTATCTTCTTCTCCATCCACCATACCATCTCTATTGGTATCAGCTGGATGATATCCAGTTCCTGACTGTGATGCAGAACCAGTACCTCTATTTGAAGTAGCCTGCGCTTTTACCTCTACAGTAATTAAGAACTCTCCTACACTTTCATTGCCTGCACGGTCAATGTAGCTGACACGTGTAATCCATTCGTGTTTTTCGGAATCTTTCTCGACCAGTTCAATCTTTAAATCATCAGAGGTTAAATAACCATCTACATTGTCATTTGCAATGTACTTCTCTAAGTCAAGTTCTGGTTCTTCTGAAAGTTTACTCTTTGAAGAAACTGTAAAAACCAAGTCCTCTACTTCGTCGATTAAAGCACCAGTTGTATCTAAAATGACATATACTTCTTCATAGGATACATTACCTTCTGCGTCTTCTAATGCTAAAACACTTCTATAGATTCCTTCTGTTGTAGGTACTTCCATGCTTCCAGCTACTTCAGACTCTTCTCCTAATTTGGCTAAAAGGTTTTCCATTTTCTTTTCATTTACTTCACAAAGGTCTTCTTCTTTTTCGAAGCGAATTAATTTGACTGTATATTCAGATGCTTCCTCTACACTTTCTAATACAGCTGAGAAATCTTCTATTGCTGCAATATCATTTGTGAAGATGCATCTTTCCTTGAAGTTTGCTTTTGGAGCTGTTGTGTCCACTACAATTACTTCAATGGAATATTTTCTGTTACTAAGGTGTGCATATGCTTCATATGTACCCACCTTTGATACATCTACACCCGAAACATCAAACGTAACTTCCTTTTCTGTTTCAAAGAAATCTTCTGCTTCTAAAGTTAGTTCGCTTACGCTTCCAAGTTCGATTGTAATACTTTCTTTTAATAATTTTGCTTTTGTACTTACTGACACTACGATGCCTGCAATAAGTACGATTGCAAGTACGATCGATACAATACCTGCAATTTTCTTAGTTTTTCCTAAATCTTTCGTTTCCATGACTTCCTCCTCTTTATTTTTCTTGTCTATTATCGACAAGTTTAACACGTGTTTCTTATTTTGTACACAGTAAGGAGGGCTGAAAAATAATTTATTTGCGTTTTCTATACGAAAAATGACTTATGGGATACTTTCTTTTTCGTATTCTTCCATTATGACGGTCATGGTATTTGATATGCTTCCTCTCGTTCCAATGGGGTGATTCCATGAAAGTGACGCTTCTACAGAGAGTATGCCTTTATCCATGTCCGTTTTTAGGAATTTTACTTTTAAATCTGAATTACTGTTTATCTGTACTGCCAGAGATTGTAAGAATGATAATTTCCACTCATCTTCCGTCTGAGGTCTACCCTCTTCGTACATAAGTATAGTCATTGCTCCTTCCATGGATGATTTTAATGCATTGTTGAGTTCTACCTGTCTTAACGCCCTTCCGTGAATTGTAAAACCCGTAAGAACAAGCACCACGCCGCATAACGCTGCAACGAATGCGATTAACATATTTTTCATGTCCTTTCCTCCCTACATCGTTTCAACTGGAATAGAAAACTCAAACGATTTCTGTCCGCCACTCTGATTATAGATTTTAAACTGAACGGTATAGACACCGCTGGAATAAAAGTAAAGTGTATCCGTGTCTTTGTCATAAACAAAAGCCGCCGGAATTTCTTCCAGATTTTCAACATCCTCATGGGAGAGCTTTACCAATACACTTTCTCCATATTGATTTTTAATATCAATTAAATATAGTGTAAATTCGTCTTTTATACTTCCACTTACAAAGCTTCCGTCTTTTTTTTGTACTAAAAGAAGTTCTTTAAATATTGCATAGGTTCCAACCTCGTGTGCTCCTGAATTATATTTAATAACAGGCGAATAGTTGCTTTCTGTTTTGTCTATGCTTTCTAGTCCTTCTGTTTTTATTTCTGGTGTATCAAGCATCGGACCAAAGATTGCTCCCATGCCTCCAAAAGTTCCTTTTCCACCAAGCATTGGGGATACAAAGAAGACGGAAATTACAAATATAACACAGGCAACCAGAATTAAAAGCGAATAAAACTGCTTTATCATATCTTTCATTTTTTCCATCTTACTACCCCTTTAAATTGTGCTTGCCAGCAAATTTATGATTTCCGTGAAGGCTGCAAAGGTTCCTCCGAAAAAGAGTCCCCACAATAGAGCCATTCCCGCAGCAGCCCCTAACCCTTCTTCTGCAACGTCTATCATAATTGATTCAATTAATTCATTAATTTCATCCATAAATATCTCCTTAATAACTTACTGCTCTAAGGAATGTCAAAAATATGATAAAAATACCACCTAAAAACGCCCAGAAAATAGCCTGCATCATTACTTCTTTGATCGCCTTAATGATAGATTCCATATTCCTCTCCTATACAATTTTTGTCTGTACTTTCTGCTGTTTGACATTAAAGAGTTTTATTTCAAAGTAATAGGTAAGTTGTATTTTTGCATAACTTTTTACACCAGCTTTTACAGAAGAATCTACATCAACTTCAAGCGTATATCCATTAGAAGCAGCTTCTTCAATGCATTTATCTATTACTTCTTCGTTGTAATTGCTTTCTACAATTACTTTTGATACGGACTCCATGTAATTGTCTGCAGCAACAGCTTGGGAAAATCCTGTTATAATACCGAGTCCACTTCCGACTAGGACAATAGCAGCCAGTACACCTACAAAGGCTTTAAATACAATGTCTAAATGCATAATTTTTCTCCTTTTTTGTGCTGTCCTTATTTAATCAAGTTAATGATATCTGAAATGGACGAAGTGATTGCTATTACCATATATCCAATACAGCCAAATCCCACACAAACGAACGGAATCCATGCAAAGGTTTTCATACTATCCCTTAACAGGAGGCTGTCTCTTTCTGCTTTTTCAAGATTTTTGATATTCTTTTCAATGACTACATCTAACACTTCCGTATCTCTGTTTGCACCAACTGCAAGTGAATAGAGTTTGTGCATGATTTCATTGATATTTTGAATATTAAAATCTCTTAAAAACGACATATATGCATCTGGATCATGTGGCTTTTCATCCAGCATTTTAGTGATTCGGTATAATTCTCGCTTCAATACTGGTGGCGCTGTTTCTACAGATTTTTCTATCGCACCTTCCACGCTTTCTCTTTGCAGTAAAAGCATTACGTCAAACAGCCATTTGGGAAAGGCTTTGGTGAGCTCCTCTTTGATTGTTTTTACTGTTTTAACATGTAAAATTGTATGAATGTTAAAACCGATAAAAACAATTACAATTCCAATTCCTAATGTAAGCCAGCTTGGATGATTGTACAAAAACAATGCCGAACATATAACGGAAAGAACTGCAAATGATCTGTATTTTTTTCTTTCTAATCGTGGGTCATAATTTGCAAGATAGTCAAAATGTGCATTGGCTTCTTTTTCACTCATAACAGTGGCACTAATCAGAAGGCTTTTGCTTAATCTGTTATCTAATAATAAAAAGAAGATAATAAATCCGACTAACAGAAGCATATTGATAACCTGTGTTGCCCAAAGTGGGATAATGTCAAGGTCCGAATCTCTCATAATGTGGAGCATAGCAATACAGATAAAAAGAAAGAATCCATATATTGTCGTACTCAAATTTCTTTCTACAAGTTTTCTAACACGTATGCTTTCTACCACGCCTTGCCATGCAATTCTCATGCTCTCCAAAATTTTAAATTCTTTCTGGCATTCTCCTCCTAACTCCTCTGCATTTAGGAAGAATGCATGAAGATTTCTTAATTTCTCACAATCATACTTTGATTCTATGTATGAAAGTGCATCTCTTTCTGCCTTTTTAATATCATCTTTGCCATCCACAATAATTTCATATGCATGGTTTAATGTTTCATTCATTGGACCGCTTGTAAAACAGGACGCGGTTTCTTCTAAGGAGCTGATTACGTCATTTGTATAAATAAATGATTGGGACATCTGGCTCATGTACGAATTGACATCATTAAAACGCTGGGTTTCATATACAAATTTTTTCTGGTTATGCATAAGCTTTGGTACACAAAGCACATATGTAAATGCGACGATTAACAAAAACACCAGATTTAGCTCAAACATAAGACCTAATACGATTGCAACAAGGAAAGCAATTACTGAATATAGTTTCTCTTTATTCTTCATTGTTTATTTCCCCTCTATAATCCTTAAACATATCGTAACCTAGTTCATTTTCTATTTTCTTCCTGATATTTTCTGCTACTCTGTCTTTATAGAGTTTTCCATCTTCCACAACCAGAATGGCATTATTTTGATTTCCTTCCCTGTTAAAAAAACATATCTGGTCAATATATCTTTTAATTTTGCCATCTTTAGATGTCTTAATTTTTAATAAAACGCTTACATTTACATAACTATGAAGAGAATTTGCAATCTTATCCGCATCTCGTCCTGATAGCATGTTTACTCCCCTGTCTGGGAATAGCCTAGCATCGCCTGTATGTGTTGTTGTCATAATTGGAATACCGTTTGATGCGCACTCCAGAAAGGCTTCCATGTCTCTTTCACCTCGTATTTCGCCCATGATAATTCTTCTTGCGTTCATTCGAAGTGCTGTTTCAAGTGGCGTTCGGTAATCTCTGTTAACAACCATAAGCTCTGCACATGATGCACCTTTATTTATAAGCGGATAATGAATTTCCGCTACGTCTTCGATAGTAATTACTTTTTCGTGTTTTGGTATTACTGATGCAAACAACTTCATTCCTTCTGTTTTTCCAGCCGATGGAAGGCCACAGAATACAAGACTAAGGTTTGCTCTTACGCAGTTTTCAAGCATGTTCATGGTTTCTTCTGAACACAACCCCTGGGATAAGGCAAATTCTCTATCAATTCGGAGTCCACCGTGGGACTTACGAATATTTACATTCGTTGTCCCACTTTTCGATTGACTTTTATGTAGACAAGTTATTCTAAGTGTCTCCGTATCTGCCATAGCAGTGTGATCCGTTGGATTGAAGTTACAGTTTACACTTTTACCTACCAGTGCAGAAAAGTTTTCCCAATATCCTTCTGTAAGAACTGAGTCTTTTATTTTTTCTGGAATTTCAGCTACAGTAGAGCGCCATACATTTCCGCAATTAAAATCTAAGTCTGTTACATCTTCGTCCTCTAAATATTTCCAGATGTCTGGGAACTTTTTCTGGATATCTTCGTCTTTAAGTTTGAAAGTGTTCACCTTGTTTCTCCTTCGAAATTATTGTGTAGTACCGATAAATCCTCGGATTTCCGACATGATGCTCTCAAGAACTTCTGCCATGGATAATTCAAAAAAGCCTCCTTCTGCTACAAGTGGTGTAACAATGGCATAGATACCTGCACAGATGGCAAGTGTAATTAAGATACCATAGAAAATTTTGACAAACCCACTTCCTACTTCAGAACTCTCTGTTGGCATACCATCACCCTCCTTTTCTTCATTGCTTGGTTAATTGTTTCTACTACATTAGTTACTATATCTATATCTCTTTAGCAACGTACATGTTTGCATTTGCAACTTTTTAATTGCAAAAAATATAGTTTACAATAAGAAAACAGCCTGTGCTTCTGCACAGGCTGCAATTCTATATAAATATATTCTCTTCTACTCCAACGCAATCTTCTCTTCTTCCTGTCTCCTTAAAATATCAAACTCATCAAGTTCCATTCCTAAGTCTACATAGAAGACCTGCTGTGGATGTGGGCAGGATTCCATTTCCTGACCTTTTTCGTCCACCATGCGTTTTACTGTTACGACGATGTTGTCGCCGTTTGGTTTCATAACTTCGATTTCTTCACCTACTGAGAATTTGTTTCTCTGCTCAATGCGATACATGCCCTCTTCGTTGACTGGGCCTACAAAGCCGAGGTAAGTATAACCTTTTTCGTAAGTGTTGTTGTCATAAATCTGTGTTTCATTGGTTGGTTTACCATAGAAGAATCCCGTGGTGAACTGTCTGTAAGTACAGTTACTAATCTGGTCTAAATACCATGGCATGTTTTCCTGATATTTTTCAGGTGATTCGAGGTAATCATTGATTGCTTTGCGGTAAGTACGTGCAACTGTTGCTACATAGAGAGCTGTCTTCATGCGGCCTTCAATCTTGTAGCTGTCGATACCTGCTTCAATTAAATCTGGAATGTGCTCAATCATGCACAAGTCTTTGGAGTTAAAGATATATGTGCCTCGTTCATTTTCGTATACTGGGAAGTATTCGCCTGGGCGTTTTTCTTCCATTACAGAGTATTTCCAACGACATGGATGTGTACAAGCTCCTTTGTTGGCATCTCTGCCTGTAAAGAAGTTAGAAAGCAAGCATCTGCCAGAGTAAGAAATACACATAGCACCATGGATAAAGGTTTCGATATCCATATCTTCTGGAATATTATCGCGAATTTCTCTGATTTCTTTCAAAGAAAGCTCACGCGCTGTTACGACACGCTTTGCTCCCATCTGATACCAGAAATTAAAAGTACCATAGTTGGTATTATTCGCCTGTGTACTAATATGTCGTTCGATTTCCGGACAAATTTCTTTTGCCAGCATAAAAATAGCTGGATCAGCGATAATAAGACCGTCTGGTCGATCTGGTTTCATATCACGGAGCTCTTCAAAGTATTTTCGAACACCGTTCAAATCGCCATTATGAGCTAAAATGTTTGCTGTTACATATACTTTTACACCATGGTCATGTGCAAATTTAATGCCTTCTGCCATTTCTTCTGGTGAAAAGTTCTTGGCTTTTGCACGAAGTCCGAAGGCTTCACCACCGATATATACCGCATCTGCTCCGTAGATTACGGCTACTTTTAATACTTCCAAGCTACTAGCTGGCACAAGTAATTCAATCTTTCTCATAGTTTTCTCCATATATCCTATTACGTTGTCTGAGGCTCCTTCTTAAATATAAGCCCCACCCTACGTTTACATTCTACTACAACCCATGTGCTACATACAATAGCTATAGCGTGGATAAAATAAAGTACACTCCAGTGCAAATTTATTGGCAATCTCTGATACAGATATGTATCCCAGTCAAAGAAACGATGTTCCAAGCAGTGAACACCTAGTATTACGATGGAATTCTTACCACACCACGCAAAAAAGTCTGCAATTAAATTTTTCTTGTGCGATAAACCTTTCGCCAAGCCTATCATAACTACAGTACCAAGAACCGCATTTATCATCCAAATGAAATGCCCCGGATAAATACGAAGTGCAAGCTCACCACGATATCCCATGCTGGATAATACTACCCACACCACTAGACAAATGCCATAAATCCACTTCGCATTTTTATGCTCTAATACTCTGCTCTTACCTAAGTAGTCTCCTACCCACATAAATGGAAGACATGCTAATGCAACATCTATACTCCATGGGAGAAAAGCATAGTCTTGTCCAATTCTCATACCAAAAACGGCCAGTACAAGCATAACTGCGAGTGAAACCTCTCGACGTGAAGAAGCTATCTTCATTATCCCCACATACATCATCTTCGACAGAAAAAGCACGACCAAAAACCATACAATCCACACGGATTCAAACATTTTAAATCGTGAAGACGTGAAGCTAATCCCTGCGAACATATCTGCGATTTTATCCCAGAATATATGTCCAAAAGTCATATCAGAACCATTTATCATATCGCCATTTACACGTAAAATGTTATATGTATAGTACACATCCGTGTTGCCACGCAGAGCATAACAAATTGCTTCTAATATGCACACTATCATATATGACACCAATAGGCTTTTAAAGCTTTTCTTCACATGTATCTCTATGTCATAATGCTTGATAAAAAACGCATTGGCAATAAAAAAAAACGGCATATGAAAGGTATAAATTGCTTGCGTAAGCTGCGCAGGCGTCTGTGGCAGATGGCCTAAAATTACAAGCAGCATAGTAATTCCCTTAGCAACATCCCAGTACTGTATTCTTGCTGGTACACCTATAGCAGATTTTCTCACATCACGTTTTACCGAAGTTACTGTCATTCTGCCACCTTTGTGCTGACAGTAATCCCATCTCCGATAGGAAGTACGGCTGTCACTAAATCATCACGATGTGTTAATTCGTATAGATATTCACGCATACGTTTGTGAATGGTACGATTTCTACGCGTTACTACATAGTGTGACTCAATGATATCGCCATCCTGAAGTACATTATCCGACACAAGCACACCATCTTTTTTCAGAAGTCTTAAGATATCTGGCATAAAGTTGATATACTGCCCCTTTGCTGCATCCATAAAAATCATATCATATGGTTCTTCTAGGGTTTTTAGCACCTCGGTCGCATCACCTTCGATGAGAGTAATCTGATTTTGTTTTCCGGCACGCATAAAGTTCTCACGCGCTATTGGAATACGTTTTTCATAATTTTCTATTGTTGTAATTTCACATGGAAATGGATTATATTCTGCCATCAAGATTGCAGAAAAACCTACCGCTGTACCTACTTCTAAAATGCGTTTTGGCTTTTGCATTGCCAAAAGCAATTTCAAAAAGCTCTGCATTTCTTTCCGAATAATCGGAACATAGGAATCCAGAGCTTCTTTTTCTATGGTATCTAAAATAGCGGTATTACCTCGGTCCAGTGAGTTGATATACGTTACCAGACGTTCGTCTACTACCATTATTACTTACCTATTCTTTCTTATTCTTCTAAGTCTTCTTCCTGACCAGACATGATAATCATCATCTCTTTTGCAGTTTCAGAAGTATTTA
>JAFQWG010000141.1 GCA_017407605.1 Agathobacter sp.
ACGAACTGGAAGTCCTTTTCTATGACGGATACCACGATAGCATCCAATTTCCTGAAGTCTCTTGATATTTAAAGCGATTTCTCTACGTAAATCACCTTCTACAGTCTGAGTTTCATCGATAACTGCACTGATTCTCTTAACTTCGTCGTCTGTTAAATCTCTAACACGAGTGTTAGGATCTACACCGGCTGCTTCAAGGATACGGTTAGAGCTTACTCTGCCGATACCATAGATATAAGTTAAGCCGATTTCTACACGTTTTTCTCTTGGTAAATCTACACCTGCAATACGAGCCATGTGTGTATAACCTCCATAATATTTTTCTGATTAATAGTAACGATATATCTGCAACTAATATACCTTCATCCGAAAACTGCCTCTATGTAGCTGCGGTTGCACGCCCTGAAATGTGTACATACAGAAAATTTCCCATATTTTGCAAATTCGTAGTACGCCACTCGGTATTATAGCGCACTGCCAGATTGCGTTCTGTTTATTATGAATAGCGCAAGAATACTCACGCTACAGCCGCACATAATGAATTTTTTGTCGCATATGTTACGACACGTGAAAAGGATTAGCCCTGACGCTGTTTATGCTTAGGGTTTTCACAAATAATCATGATGCTTCCTTTTCTTTTGATGACTTTGCATTTTTCGCAAATAGGTTTAACTGATGATCTTACCTTCACAGCAAATCCTCCTTTCTCATTAAAGCCCCATTTTACACGGGTTGTCACCCGTTTTCCGGGTACTTTTCCAAAAGTGTCCGTATAACATTATATACATGCACTTTATAAAAGTCAATACAAAATTTCAACCAATTTTATGGCTTATTTATCTCTCCAGATGATACGACCTTTTGTTAAATCGTATGGAGACATTTCAATTGTTACTTTATCACCTGGTAAAATACGAATGAAGTTCATTCTTAATTTACCACTGATTGTAGCAAGAATCTGATGACCATTTTCAAGTTCTACTTTAAAGAACGCATTTGGTAACTTATCTACTACTACACCTTCTACTTCAATTACATCTGCTTTTGACATATTCAAATCCTCCTGAATTAAATCTTTTTAAAGTTTCTATTAGAAAAGTTCAAGCGCACCAGCTGCTTTTTCGCTCTCTGTGAGAGTTAACAGTTCTGGTTTGCCATCTGTTATAAGAATCGTATTTTCATAATGAGCTGAGAGGGATAAATCCTCGGACACCACCGTCCATTCATCATCAAGCCATAACACTTCATGTGTACCCATATTAATCATTGGCTCTACCGCAAGTGTCATGCCTGCACGAAGTTTTAATCCTCTTGTTCTCTTTCGGAAGTTTGGAATCTCTGGTTCTTCGTGAAGCTGCGAACCAATTCCATGCCCTACAAGGTCTCTAACCACCCCATATCCGAACTTTTCTGCATAAGCTGCGATATTGTTCGAAATATCAAAAAGATGGTTTCCTGCGGTCGCTTTTTTCATTCCTTCGAAAAAGCTCATTCGCGTTCTTTCAATAAGAAGTTTTGCTTCTTCTGATATCTCTCCTACCCCTACTGTACGGGCGGCATCGGAATGATAACCTTTGTATATCACTCCAGCATCCAGGCTTACGATATCACCCTCTTGTAAAATGCGATTTGCATTTGGTATTCCGTGTACAACCTCTTCATTTACGGATACACAGATAGATGCAGGATATCCACAATAATTCTTAAAAGAAGGAATACATCCATACGAACGAATCATTTCCTCGCCAAGTCTGTCTATGTCTAATGTCGACATGCCCGGTTTAATTTCTTTCGCCAGGTTTTCGTGTACTAGAGCAAGTATTCTTCCTGCCTCACGCATTAGTTCGATTTCGTGTGCAGTCTTAATCTTCACAGACATTGTTACTCTCCTAATATAGCCACAATATCAGAAAAAACTTCATTCATTGGCTTTGTTCCATCTACAGATTTTAAGATGTTCATGTTTTTATAGTAATCTATCAGAGGCTGTGTCTGATCATGATATACACTGAGACGTTTCTGTACTGTCTCTGGCTTATCATCATCACGTAAAACAGTTTCATTACCACAAGCATCACATACGCCTTCTGTTTTTGTTGGGTTAAATACAACATGATATGTAGCCCCACAATTTAAACAAGCACGTCTGCCGCTCATTCTGTTTACGATATTTTCATCTGGCACATCCACGTCAATAGCATAATCCATTGACTGACCGATTTTAGTCAAAGCATTGGTGAGAGCCTCTGCCTGTGGAATTGTTCTTGGGAAACCATCTAAAACAAATCCTCTTGCACAATCTTCCTGCGCGATACGATCCATAACAAGGTCACAAGTAAGTTCATCTGGAACAAGCATTCCCTGATCCATATATTCTTTTGCTTTTCTACCAAGTTCTGTTCCGTTTTTTATATTTGCACGGAAAATATCTCCTGTAGAGATATGTGGAATTTCATATTTGCTTGCAATCTGTTTTGCCTGAGTTCCTTTTCCAGCGCCAGGAGCCCCTAACATAATAATTTTCATAATTTAAAATTCTCCTAATTTATAGCACTAATGGAGATACTGAAAATCAGTATCTCCAATGTACTTTTAGTCATTCAAAAATCCTTTATAATTACGTACTCTCATCTTAGATTCAATCTGTTTCAATGTTTCAACGATAACGCCGACAACGATGATGATTGATGTTCCTGCGAAAGATACCCTAGCGCCAAATACGCCATTGAAGAAAATTGGTACAACCGCAATGATTG
>JAFQWG010000142.1 GCA_017407605.1 Agathobacter sp.
AAGAAGGAAATCCAGAAGAGCAAAAATTTGAAGTTGGTTTCTTTTCTTGGCAAGGTAACGGGAGTTGGATTGGTTCTGCAGATTGTGGTGTCGCTTATTGCATATCAATCGATCTCATGGTTGAATTTCTTTTATATCATCGTTTTTGTGTTTGGTTTTCCTGTAGTTGGAGTGCTGACATTTGATTCGATTGCGAAGAAAGTGGGAGAGGAAACGTTATGAATCCAGAACAGAGTAAAGTTAGAAAAATATATACAGAGCTTTCCAGAAAAGGGACATCTTTTGTTTTTTGCTGGATTGTGATAGCACTGCTAATGCTTATGCACCTCGTATACAATTTTGTTCCCGTTCAGTTGCTGCTTGAGGACTGGGATGGTAATATCATCCCATTTTGGATGACTATCACAGGTGTTGCGATAGGAAATCAGCGAATTTATCCATTTGAAGGGTATACGGAGAATGCCAAGAAGAGAAAGTTTTCAGAAATACTCAGGTATTACCCAATTGACAGAAAAGAAGTCAAGAAGATGAAGCTATTTTATGTAGTGCGAATTATGGCGAAGGTGTCAGTAGTATCGTTATTCGTGCAGCTGTATTTTACACATATAGAAGACTCCGTACAGGGAATTTCATGGATGAATTTTGTTTATGTGTTTCTAATGTCTTTCGTAGTGCCGGTAGCATGGAATGCAGTATATATTCATTTTGAGAAGTAAAATTGCATGGCGTAGGTTCTTGTAATTTGAATGAAAATAAGTTACTATATAGTTGACATTGAGACTCCTTCCCAACAGAAAGGAAGGAGGTTACCAGTATTATGGGTGGAAAAGTATTAGAATATGAGGCAAAGGATATTTTAAGAAAAGGTAAAACAGAAGCATATTTAGAACTCGTAAAAGATGGTATCCTTTCTATTGAGGAAGCTGCAAAGAGAGCTGATATGACATTAGAAGAATTTCAAAAAGAGTTGCATAAAATGTAAAGTGTTAAGAGGTAGGCCAAAGCCTACCTCTTTTATAATATCTGTATAATTTTTAAAATCTTTTCTTTCTTTTCGTTATCGCAATTTTGTAATACTCGTTGTATCTCATTGTCTAATGCCAACGAGGAGTTTTCATATTGATCTATTAGTAAATGATCAATACTAGAATTTAATGCATTTGCAATAGAAAGCAATACATTTAAAGAAACTTTTGTGTGGTTATTTTCAATATTCGAAATGTGAGAGGTGTTGCAATTTACGAGTTCTCCAAGTCGTTCTTGCGTTAAGTCGCTAGTTTGGCGTAACTCCTTAATTTTAAGTCCTAGTTTCGCATAATCAATTTCCTGATGCATGTTTCTGTTGTCCTCTTTCTTGTCTACATGAATAAATTTATGTTCTAATGGTATTGTTTCTGCGTTTGTGCTAGAATAATCTATATAAGTAGAAAATACTTATATAGACAAAAATGGAGGGAAATATGATGGGAAAGAAAAGCAAGGTATTATGTTTTATTTTATTGTTAGCCCTTGTGGTTGGAATCTTACCAAAACATCTTGTATTGGCAGATGTTTCAGAGGAAATTACTTTTGATGAGGCAATTACTACACATGATGAGAATATGGAAAACTATTGGGGGGCGGTAGAAGCATTTTATGGGCCAAATGAAGAAACACCAGGTGCAATCGGTAGATATTGGGAAGCAAGAGATACATTTGCAGACAATGTTGAAGAGTTGTATCAGGCAGCGGTAGAGAGCAGAGAAGCTTGTGTAGAAGCTTATGAAGCAGTTGTAGAATCGTATGACATTGCATTGGAGTTATACAATCAAATGGATGAGAATGATAAAGCGGATTGGGCTGAGTGGAAATTTTATTTTGATGAAGGGTTTTCAGATGCAACGAACACGATGGAAGGAATGGAAGAGGTTCCACCAATTGTGGATGATATGTATGGCATCTATATCAATGATGAAGGATATTTAAACGGAAATCCAAATGCTCCAGAATATTGGAAAGTAAGTGATGATGGATTATTAACAGTTGCAACTGAGGATGATTATTCTTTAAAGATTGTGACAAAGGAAGAATTTGTAGAAATGCAGATGAAGGACTTTGTTTTTACAAGTAGGCCAGAATGGATTTCGGATGCAATTTGGGCAGAGTATCCAATTGTTTTAGAATTGGTGGGTGAAAATAGAGTAACGGCAGAACGTGGAAATGTTTTTTGTGTAATTGGAAATGTAGTTGTTAATGGGAACGGCAGTTTAGAACTTATTGCTACACAGGAAGAGATTGATCCAGAAAATGGAGATGAACCATTTTCTCCAACTGCCCTTTTTGTAGGGGGAAGATTAGAAAATCATGCAACTATTATTTGCGATTCTAAGAATCCAGATAATACGGTATTTATTGATTGTGAGGCAAAAGACATTGCAAACACAGGCACAATTAAAGTAGGTGAGGGGCAGAAAATTGGTACATGGGATACGACATGTGATGCATTTGTTTCGCCAGAGAATTATGAAAATAGTGCAGACTATCCAGTTCCAACTGACCATGTATATATTGGAAAAGTGTATTATTATACACCAGATACATTCTATCCAAACAACATCTATAAACATGAAGATGATACCGAACAGTGGACCGTTTATGGAAAGTATGATGAGAATGGAAATCCAATTGGTAGTAATGTGTGGTATCAGTATTGGTATGTAGATGAACGTGGTGGTATTTTGACAGAGGACTTGGTAAATCCAACACAGTATTTGGTATACGAAGAAAATCCAGAAGAATTAATAAAGGATAAGGATATTGCATCGATTTCTGATGGAAAGACTCATGTTTTCGATGCTGATTTATATGCACTCTGGTTTACAGACGGAGATGTTACAGTAAATGGAAACATTATTCAAGACTTTGCGTGCTTCAATGTTGCGGAAAGAATACCCGCAGAATCAGGGGAATACTTTGATTATGTCTTTGATGGAGATGGGAATCGTGTTTGGCTTACAGCAAGTAATGAGGACAGTAAGGTTGTCGTAAACGGAAATGTGGGGTTAATTAGTTTAAATGACAGTTTTGAAGGGGATGTTACAGTAAATGGAAAAGTAGAATTAATTGGTTTCTATGAGGACCTACACCCTACTGTAACTAATACTTGGGATAGAGTTCCAGAGACTTTCTATGGTTCAAAGGCAAATGCAGGTGATATTATTGTGAATGGTGAGTTTAAGGGAATCTCTAAGAAAGCATTAGATGGATTCTGTGGGTATAGTGTTTTTAATACAGAAGACTTTTATGCACAGACGGAAAGAGAGATTAATGGCGAAAGAGTACATGGAACTTCTGCTGCAATTAAGGGAGATGAACTCTTAGTTGATGTATCAAAAGATGAAATCGGTACAAGTACATGGCCTTGTGTAAAGGAAGTAGATAAAAACGAGGAAGCAGAAATCAAAGGTAAGCTTACGAAGAAAGATTCAAAACTTCTTGTAATGGATATTTGCTTAATTCAGGATAACTCCAGAAAGATCGAACCAACCACTACGGTAAATCTGTATTTTGATAATATAAGTGGTTTCGAAAAACCAGCGGTATATCACATACAAGAGAATGGAGAAATAGAAAAAGTTTTCATATATGATGGAACAGAAGCATTTGGTGGAAAAATCACATGTTCTACCAATTCTTTTAGTACCTATTTTATTGCCGAGGATCAGTTGTTGGTAGGTGAAGAGGTAGAAGAAGATAGCAAGGAAGATACACCAATAAAAGTGCCAAACACAGGGGATTTAAATAGACAGGAGGTATATGTAATCCTCCTTATATGTGGAGTTCTTTTTATTATGGCTTCGTTTAAGAGAAAAACAATAAATAGATAAAATATAAGGAGCAGCTCAACAACAATTGGCTGCTCCTTATCTCTTTCATATTTCTTTATGGTTCATCTTCTTCATCTACCATAATTTTATGGAATCGCTCCATAGATAAATGTTTCACCCAGCGTAAGCCAGCTTTTAATAAAAGCAGCAACACGATACTGAGTGTCGATAAGAAGATATCCATAGCCTCGTGAGCTTCCATAATCATGTGTCTCGAAATCAAAATAACGAGAACCTCGATAACATTTTCTGAATTGATATGGAAGAGGAGCTTCATAAACTCCAATCCAACGACTAGGTTGAAAATTGCACCCAAATACTCCAGAAAGTGTTCCGTACCAGTAGATGGACGGAATAAATTCAGCAGTCCAGGAAGCAAATAAGTAATCAAGGTAGCGACTACACCCAATCCAACAAGTAGTGCAATTACAATCTCACAAAGCTCTAACCAGCGCTGTAATTTAGCGGTTATTTTTTTCCACATAAAATCCCCCTGTGTATAATAATAACTAAGCCATAATTAATTTCGCAAATTTCTTTTTACCTCTCTTAACGATAAGGCCTTCCCCTTCGAAAGCACTTGCATCGTAAGAAGTAGAGATATCTGTTACTTTTTCATCGGCGACAGTAACACCACCCTGCTGTACGGCACGACGAGCATCCGAACGGCTTTCGCAAAGACCTGCTTTTACAAGAACTGCCATGATGTCAAGATTACCATTTGCAAAGTCTTCTGCAGTAAGTTCCACGGTTGGCATATTTGCGTTAGAGCCACCACCTGCGAAAAGTGCATGAGAAGCTTCTTTTGCTTTTTCGGCCTCTTCTTCACCATGAACGAGCTTGGTAAGTTCGTAAGCTAAGATTTCTTTTGCCTGGTTGAGCTGTGCACCTTCCCAAGAATCCATAGCTTCGATTTCTTCCATTGGAAGGAAGGTAAGCATACGGATACATTTTAAT
>JAFQWG010000143.1 GCA_017407605.1 Agathobacter sp.
ATGGTCATTGATTTTTTTTGATTCATTTGTATCTAACTTTTGTTGATGATACATCATGAGTAAAAGCTGTAGAGAAAATTCATCCAGTGCATTTCGGAAGAAAATCTCATTATTTTGTTGACCGGTCATGGCATTTTTAAAGTAAACAGATATTGGAAGATTACTAGATAAAATATCGCGGAAAGCTATCTCAAAAGTACTTTTACGAATTCCGAAATTAATAATGGTGCCTTCCTTTATATCGTAAATACAATGATCTGTATTTGGTGGGACGAGGACAAGGTCGTTCTTCTGAATTGGAATATTACCAAGAGCAGTAGCATATTCTGCATTGCCTTCTAGTACACATTGAATTTCAAAATAGTCGTGTGTATGATGGAATCCAGCAAAGTATCGCATAGATTTGCGTACAGACACATCACTTTTGGCATAAAAGAACGGTGTTTCTTGATGTATAACTTTACTTGCGGCTAATATTAAAGCGTCTAATCCTTCTTTCTGAATATCCATGTAATGTTCAAGTCCGCCGGCTTTCATGAGGCGTTGAATCATAGCTTCATCAATTACTTCGCCGGAAAGGACGATGCCGGTTTGTTCATAATATTCTTTTCCAAGTTTGTCTGCTTCAGATAGAGAGAGTAATTCTTCAAGTTCTTGTTGAAACATAGCTTAATCCTTTGTGTTTTTCTTTATTATATTACAACAGGACAAAAAAACAACATATTTAAAGCAAAATGTTTTGTATTTTATTCAACGAACATCTTTTATACTAGTAGTAACAATAAAAGGAGGAATGGTGTTATGAAGAAACACAAGACAGGTTGGTTGACTTCGAAAGGAGAAAGACTATCATATTATTTATTTTTTGCAGGACAGCTTATTTTTAACACAATTGTTATGTCGTATGTATTAACATTGTTGTTAAACAATGGTGTAAATGAAGTTCTTGCAGGTGCAATTATTTTAGCGCCAAAGATTTGGGATGCAGTAAATGATACTTTATTTGGATTTATTGTAGATAAGGTTCGTTTTAAAGGTGGACGTTTCCTTCCATGGATTAAGTTATCTGCAATTCTCATGCCTATAGCAACAATCTTTTTATTCTCAGTGCCAGAGACTATGAGTGTAACTGGTAAATGTATTTGGATTGTAATTGGATATGTTTTATGGGATACCAGTTATACAATCAGTGATACACCTATTTATGCTCTTAGTACATCTATGACAAACAATATGGACGAAAGAACAACAATCCTTTCATTACGTGGTGTTACTGGTGCGATTGGTGGATTGTTAGCGGCAGTGATAATTCCATTGTTGTACGGACAGAATGGAGCTAATTTAGGCTGGTCAGTTACAGCAATTGTTGTGAGTGTAATTGGTTTTGTATGCATGCTTCCAGTTGCATTTTTGGCAAAAGAAAGATTTGATGGTGAAAAAGAGGAAGAAGCATCTTTTAAAGAACTATTTGCAGCATTGCTTCAGAATAAGAATTTATTTGTAATTATAAGTGTTCGTTTCTTATTCTTACTTACATATACGGTACAGGTATTAAATCCAATTTTCTGTGAATATGTAATGGGAAATGAAACAATAGCTTCTCTATTGGCGCTTTTGATTTCTGTTCCATCTATCGTATTGTCAGTTGTTTTACCAATGCTTTGCCGTCGCTTCGATAAAGTAAATATGTTGGTAGTATTTATGGTGATTTTTGCAGTACCTTCTGTTTTACAGTATTTTGTAGGATATGAAAGTATGGCTCTGTTCCTGTTAATTACAACAGTCCGTGCGATTGGATATGCAGGATTTACGGCGCTTATCTTTATGTTTATTCCAGACTGTATCGAATATGGTCAGTATACAACAGGTCA
>JAFQWG010000144.1 GCA_017407605.1 Agathobacter sp.
CTCTAGGCTCTTCTTTTCCTTAACTTCATCGTCGACATCCACGATTTTACCTAAGATAGAAACCACATTGTTGTTATCATCAAAAAGCAGTGTTCTCGAAATTTTACACCAGATATAAGAGCCATCTGCCTTACGAATACGAAGTGTCAAATCATCAAAGCCACCTTGCTCATTTGCCAACTGCGATTGACGGAAAACAGCCTCGTCATCTGGATGTACATGAAGAATTTCCATTACTGTTTTAAAATCCAGTGTCTCCAAACGAGCTCCTGAAATTTCCCAGCCAAACTTTTCTTTAATCTTTTCAGAGTTAATACAAGCGTTTCCATCCAAGCTGATTTCGTAAATCAAATCATCCGAACAATCAATAATGGTCTGATAGCGTTTTTGTTGCAACGCACTACGTCGTGCATCCTCTTCTATAATTTTTTCACGTTTACGTTTCTCGCGTAAATAAACACTAACAAACACAACAGCCAATAACACTGCCCCAACTACAGCTGCTATAGTAAAACGGTAATTATATAAAAAGTCAACCATTTCTATACTGTATTGGTTCTCTAAAGTTTCTCTAAGCACTATATCATCTAATTCCGTATCTGCCATTTGCGAAATTGCTTTGTTTAGAACACTAATCAAAACAGTGCTTTCTTCTTCACTCATAGCTTCTTTTCCATTTACCGATACCACCGTGGAAAAACAGAGTTCATCTTCTACTCCTTCAATCGGTACAACTGTAAATGTGCTATAAATTGGTTTCGCCAAAATAGCTTCAACTACATACTGATTTTGAATCAGCATATCTACTTCATCCATATAAAGCGCTCTAAAACTCTCGTCTATCGTTTGATAATCTACAATTTCAAGATTTGGATACTTTTTACTAATAACCGTGTGCAATGTTTGTGACCCTGCAATCACCCCAAGCTTATAACTCTTTCCCTTTTCATAAACAAATTCTGGACGGCTAACCATTACTTTTCGAGCCTCCATATATGGTCTGCTAAGGAAAATACCTGGCGCATGCATATTCGTACTGTTATATTCCACACCAGTGATTAAATCTATTTGATTCTCTCGCAAATAATCATAGGTAATACTACCCGCCGGCAATTCTATGTACTCAAATTTTAGTCCTGATAACTCAGCAATACGATCAAATACCGCTCGGGAAATACCATCCAACTCGCCATCCTCGTTGGTAAAAGATAATGGTCTTCGATCCGAAACATATGCCACTTTTAATGCATCTTTATTCTCTACATACCGAATTTCATCTCTGGTATAAAACTGCAATTCATAACTAGGAAAATAAGTTACCAACAGCTCATCCAAAAGCATAGGATATGTATTTTGGATTCGATTCATTACACTATTTAATTCACCTAAAAACCGCTCGTTCCCTTTATACGTAATAAAATAGAATGGCTGTGGCGAAAAACGTGCTAAAAGCTTGTGCTCCTCCCCCATATCCATAATAGATGTTACAACCGCATCCACTTCTCCGTTTAAGAGCGCTGCCTTACTCTCCACCTCGTTATTGTAATACACAAGCTCTGATGCAAATCCATGCGCGTTCATGTAGGTCTTGTAATAATCCGTAAGCGGATAATCTTTTAAAACTGCAACCTTAATTCCATTAAATGCATTATAGTCTTCATAATACAAGTCATCTCTATTTTGAGTCGTAACAAGAACAGTATATTCTGTACCAAAATCCAACTCACTATATGCAAATACTGCCCTACGTGCATCTGTCATCATCACAGGAGCCAAAAGATCAATTTCTTTATTTGCCAACTTTTCGCAGCCATCCGCGAAATTATCCAGCGGCACATATTCATATTCCCAGTCTGTAAGCCCCGCCACAACATTTAAATAGTCAACACAATACCCTTGTGCTAAACCTTCCTGATTAAAGCTGTGAAAGCCTTCTAACTCATAGACCCCCACCTTGATAGCTTCTTGTGTCGGATTCGCCCACACTGGCTGGCTTGTCATACACGATACAAAAATTAATCCCCATGCAATTAGTCTAAAAATACGTTTCTTCATACCTTATCCTCAAAAAAGTTATATAGAGTTATTATACTACTTTTTCGAGTTCTCATCAATTAATAGTTTGATTAATTTACCGATTCGTTCTCTATGTTCATGAGGCACTTTGGCTACTGCCTTTAATAAATTCCCTGCTGTTTTTACATCAATATCTGCAATATCCATAAAGTCATTAATGCCAGCTGCTTCAAACACTCCAAAAAACGCGTCAACTACGCCTTTTCTTTCTTCTGTTGTCATCCCAGAAAGCCATGTCTTTAAAGAAACGCTAAAACTCTTGCTAAACTTATCTACTTCCTCAGTCAACACAAACTCATCCCTGTCCACCTGCCAAGAAAAACCTTCATGCTGTAACAATCCAAATTCTGTACTCTCTACCACCTTGTATCCCTCTTCATGCTCCATAAGCATACCTACAATAGATCCCTCTGGCACAAACGCAGAAATTTTACCTTCTACCGCTTTATAAGCTGGATCATCTACCATCTTACGATTAAATCCCGGACCATCAAAACTATTTATTTTCACTATTTTTTTCTGAATCTTTGGATTACAGAAGACTCCTGAATACACAGCAAGATTGCCACCCTTGGAATGCCCTCCAAGCCAGTATTTTTTAAATAACCCTTTTGCAGTCTGATTTACATAATCCACTGCCGACTGCTGCGCTGGCACCGGCATCATATAGCTCATGTTAAAATCTTCTCTCCAGCCCACCACAGTACTGTCTGTGCCACGAAATGCTATAAAGGTAAGATAAGGAGTAATATTCACATGCATTGCCGCGAACTGCTGCTGCGCCACTTCATCATATGTGTTCACAAAATTGCAAAGTGTAAGTTCTGCAAATCTAGGGCTAAATGCCAGCACATCAAACAATTCTTCCTTTTGCTTGTAAAACAGCATCTCTCTTTCGGTTGATTTCTCATAGCGAGCATTCGCTTCACGAATTGTAATCATGCCTTCCTCGCCCACTTTTGGAACAATATTGTCAAAATGAATATATACAAGCTCCGTAAGAATAAGTGCGTCAATTTCATTAAAAGGATGTGTCTTAAAACTCAAATCCCCTCTCCATTTTAAATAGGTCAAAAAATTATCACTATATACCATGCTTACCACCTCGAAAATTTCTTACAATTATTATACAAAATTCAAAAAAAATATACAGTATTTTCTTAAATAATATGTTATACTATCAAGTAAGGTGCGTTTTTATGCACAAATACAAAAGACATCATATGCAATTTTGGAGGACAGCTATGAGATATGTTTTAGAAAACGAAAAACTTCGTGTGGAAATCGATTCTTTCGGTGCCGAACTTAAGTCTGTAAAAGACAAGATAACAGGCCATGAATATATGTGGCAGGCAGACGCTGCATACTGGGGACGTACTTCACCAGTTTTATTCCCATTTGTAGGCAAGCTTAAAAATGATAGTTTCTTACACGGCGGACAGACCTATACCATGAAACAGCATGGATTTGCTAGAGATATGGAACACCAGCTCATCTCAAAAACAGACAACCGCATTGATTTTAAACTTGTAACTAGCAATGAAACTTTAGAGAAATTCCCATTCTCTTTTGTATTAAAAATTAGCTATGAATTAGCAGAAAATGAAGTAAAAGTTCTCTGGGAAGTAAGCAACAACTCAGTGGATAAACACATGCACTTTGGCATTGGTGCTCACCCAGCGTTCAACTGCCCAGTACACGGAGAAGATTCAAAAACCGGCTATCAGTTATATTTTGCTGGTCTTGACGAGCTTCATTATGGTATCAACAGCACAACTACAGGTCTTTATCTAAACGAAGAACACGTGCTTCCTTTAGAAAACAATCGTGCCGTAATCACTCCAGAATTTTTTGATAAATATACCTATATTGCAGAAGGCAACCAGACCAATGAAATCGGCTTAGAGGACAAAGATGGTAACCGCATTGTGACAGTACTCTTTGACATGCCATTATTCGGCATTTGGTCTCCAGAAGGAAAAAATGCTCCATTTGTCTGTATTGAACCTTGGTATGGCAGATGCGACAGCGAAGATTTTGAAGGCACATTAAAGATGCGTCCATATGACAATTCTTTACAAGCTGGAGAAAAATTCAATACCTCTTACACAATGCGCTTTGGTGCATAACTTGCTTTCATGCATAATTCTTAGTACATAACGTTTTTTCCTTGTGATTTCACCTGGGAAAAGATATAATAATACATTAGAGTAAAACAAGGAGGATTCTTTTCTATGCCAAAAAGAACAGACATTAATAAAATTCTCATTATCGGTTCTGGTCCAATCATCATTGGTCAGGCGTGTGAGTTTGACTACTCTGGTACACAGGCTTGTAAAGCCCTTCGCAACCTAGGTTACGAAATCGTATTGGTTAATTCAAACCCAGCTACCATCATGACGGACCCAGAAACAGCTGATGTAACATACATTGAGCCTCTTAACGTAGAACGTTTAGAGCAGATTATCGCAAAAGAACGTCCAGATGCATTGCTTCCTAACCTCGGTGGACAGTCAGCCCTTAACCTTTGTTCTGAATTAAATCAGGCAGGTGTATTAGAAAAATACAACGTACAGGTTATCGGTGTTCAGGTAGATGCTATCGAACGTGGCGAAGACCGTATCGAATTTAAAAAAGCAATGGACAAGCTCGGTATCGAAATGGCTCGTTCCGAAGTTGCTTATTCTGTAGAAGAAGCTCTCGCTATCGCTGATAAATTAGGATATCCAGTTGTTCTTCGTCCAGCATACACCATGGGTGGTGCCGGCGGCGGACTTGTATATAACAAAGAAGAATTAAAGACCGTATGCGCTCGTGGTATTCAGGCCAGCTTAGTAGGTCAGGTTCTGGTAGAAGAATCTATCCTTGGCTGGGAAGAATTAGAAGTAGAAGTTGTTCGTGATGCAGCAGGCAATATGATTACTGTATGTTTCATCGAAAACATCGACCCTCTCGGCGTTCATACTGGTGACTCTTTCTGTTCTGCTCCAATGCTTACTATCTCACAGGAAGTACAGGACAGATTAAAAGCTCAGGCATTCGCAATCGTTGAATCTGTATAAGTTATCGGTGGTACAAACGTACAGTTCGCTAATTATCCAGTGTCTGACCGAATCATCGTAATCGAAATCAACCCACGTACTTCTCGTTCTTCAGCACTTGCTTCTAAAGCTACTGGTTTCCCAATCGCTTTAGTATCAGCAATGCTTGCATGTGGACTTAACTTATCCGATATTCCATGTGGGAAATATGGCACATTAGATAAATATGTTCCAGACGGAGATTATGTTGTAATCAAATTTGCTCGTTGGGCATTCGAAAAATTCAAAGGCGTAGAAGACAAACTTGGTACTCAGATGCGTGCCGTAGGCGAAGTAATGAGTATCGGTAAAACTTATAAAGAAGCATTCCAGAAAGCCATCCGAAGCCTTGAAACAGGCCGTTATGGTTTAGGACATGCAAAGAATTTTGACTCCTTAACAAAAGAAGAACTTCTTAAGATGTTAATCACACCTTCTAGCGAACGTCACTTCATCATGTATGAAGCATTACGTCATGGTGCAACCGTAGAAGAAATTCACAATATCACAAAGGTAAAACACTACTTCATCGAACAGATGAAAGAATTAGTAGATGAAGAAGAAGCTCTTGCAGAAAACAAAGGCGCTCTTCCAACAGACGAAGCTCTTATTTCTGCTAAGAAAAATGGTTTCTCAGATAAATACTTAAGCCAGATTCTTGAAATCTCTGAAGATGATATCAGAAACAAACGTATAGAACTTGGTGTAGAAGAAGCTTGGGAAGCAGTACACGTAAGTGGTACAGAAGACAAAGCTTACTACTACAGCACTTACAATGCAGAAGACAAAACTGTTGCTTCTGATGCTAAGAAGATTATGATTCTTGGTGGTGGTCCTAACCGTATCGGTCAGGGTATTGAATTCGACTACTGCTGCGTACACGCTGCACTTGCTCTTAAGAAACTTGGTTTCGAAACAATCATCGTAAACTGTAACCCAGAAACAGTATCTACAGACTACGATACATCTGATAAATTATACTTCGAACCTCTTACACTTGAAGATGTACTTAGCATCTACAAGAAAGAAAAACCTCTTGGTGTTATCGCACAGTTCGGTGGACAGACTCCACTTAACCTTGCTGCTGACCTTGAGAAAAACGGTGTTAAGATTTTAGGTACTTCTCCAGCCGTTATCGACCTCGCAGAAGACCGTGATCTTTTCCGTGAAATGATGGACAAGCTAGAAATTCCAATGCCAGAATCTGGTATGGCTGTAAACTTTGAAGAAGCAAAAGAAATTGCAGACCATATCGGTTATCCAGTAATGGTTCGCCCTTCTTATGTATTAGGCGGACGTGGTATGGAAGTTGTATATGATGAAGAAGCATTAAAAGGATATATGGCTGCTGCAGTTGGTGTTACACCAGACAGACCAATCCTTATCGATCGTTTCTTGAATCACGCTTTAGAATGTGAAGCAGACGCTATCAGCGACGGCACACATGCATTTGTACCTGCTGTTATGGAACACATTGAACTTGCTGGTGTTCACTCAGGTGACTCTGCTTGTATCCTTCCATCTGTTCACATTTCAGAAGACAATGTTAAAACTATTAAAGAATATACACGTAAGATTGCAGAAGAAATGGGCGTTAAAGGTCTCATGAACATGCAGTACGCAATCGAAAATGACAAAGTATATGTATTAGAAGCTAACCCAAGAGCTTCACGTACTGTTCCATTGGTATCTAAAGTATGTAACATCCGCATGGTGCCACTTGCAACAGAAATCATTACTTCCGAACTTACAGGCAACCCTTCACCAGTTCCATCATTGAAAGAACAGATTATTCCAAACTATGGTGTAAAAGAAGCGGTATTCCCATTCAATATGTTCCAAGAAGTTGACCCAGTACTCGGACCAGAAATGCGTTCTACTGGTGAAGTATTAGGATTATCACCATCTTATGGTGAAGCCTTCTTCAAAGCTCAGGAAGCTACACAGTCTAAGCTTCCATTAGAAGGCACTGTTCTTATCTCTGTAAACAACAAAGATAAAGCAGAAGTTGTAGATGTAGCAAAAGCATTCCACGAAGTTGGATTTGGCATTGTTGCTACTGGCACAACACACAAACTTATTACAGAAGCAGGCATTCCTGCTAAGAAGATTAACAAACTTTCTGAAGGTGGTCGTCCAAACACATTAGACGCTATCACAAATGGTGATTTCCAGTTGATTATCAACTCACCTGCAGGAAAAGAAAGTGTAAACGACGATAGCTACTTACGTAAAGCTGCTATCAAAGGAAAGATTCCTTATATGACAACTATGGCTGCTGCAAAAGCAACGGCTGAAGGTATCCGTCACATCAAAGAACACGGCAACTCAGAAGTTAAGTCATTACAGGAACTTCACAGCGAAATTCACGATAAATAAAAACAATTAGTGTCGAATGAACGTCCACCGGAAGTTCATTCAACATGCTTGTGCAACCACAATGACTGCCACTTTTCTTTGTGGCAGTCATATTTATTATTACCTTTTTTCATCACTTGGAGTCTTATAGATAATATGAAAGAACAAAAAGAATTTAAAAAGAAACTTAAGAAAAAAAGAAAAAGAAGAATTGCCATTTATATTTCGCTTGCTGTATCTTTCTTTTTATTAGGTGCAGTTGCAGTTTATGCCATGTTATATCTGTCTAAAAACACACCAATTATACTTAGTGTCAAAGACGGAGAAACCATTATCTTAGAGTACGGCACGGGTTCTCTTCCAGAAGTAACTGCTCGCTATCGCACCTGGCAATATGCAAAAGA
>JAFQWG010000145.1 GCA_017407605.1 Agathobacter sp.
AAGGTTCTGTGTCAATGCATATAATCTGGATCCTTGACCTCCAGCAAGAAGCATTGCAACCATTTCTTTTGCCATAGTTGTTTTCCCCCTTTTTTATATACGTATCCCATCATCGGATACTATTAAATTTATACTACCACACTCGATAAAATAATACTAGCCTTTCAACTTGTATACATGTTTATTTTTTCTTTTTGTAAATCTGCTCTGTATGTATAAAATCATATGGTGTTGTCTGATATACATAGTAATTTAAATAATTAAAATATAACAGATTTCCATGTGAGCGCCACTGCAATAATGGACGTTGTGTATCATCATCATTTGGATAATAATTCACTGGCATTTCTATTGAAAGTCCCTTGTTTTTGTCACGCATATATTCTTTATCCAAAGTCATACGATCATACTCTGGATGTCCCATAACAAATATCTGCTTTCCATCATCTGAAATTACTAAAAATACACCTGCTTCATCTGACTCCGCCAAAATTCTTAAGTTAGGAAATTTCTCAATATCCTCTCTGCGCACTTCCGTATGTCTAGAATGTGGTGCATAGAACACATCATCAAATCCTCTTACCAGAGGCACTCTTCTATTCTTTACGTTATGTGGAAAAACACCAAACATTTTTTTCTCTAATGGATATTTCTTAATCCCATAATGATAATAAACACCTGCCTGTGCTCCCCAGCACAAATGAAGTGTACTTGTTACATGTGTTTTGGACCATTCCATAATTTCGCAGAGTTCTTCCCAATAATCCACTTCTTCAAACTCCATCTGCTCTACTGGTGCTCCAGTAATAATAAGTCCATCAAAATTCTGATTCTTTACCTCATTGAAAGTCTGATAAAACTGATTCAAATGACTCATAGATGTGTGTGTAGACTCGTGGCTTGACACCATAAGAAATGACACATCCACCTGAATTGGTGTATTCGAAAGAGAACGCAGTATCTGCAACTCTGTCTCTTCTTTTAATGGCATAAGATTTAAAATCGCAATGCTGATTGGACGGATATCCTGGTGCATCGCACGATTTTCATCCATTACAAATATATTTTCCTGCTCTAATATTTCACGTGCAGGCAAATCGCTTTGAATTTTAATTGGCATGTTAACCTCCAAACATCTCTAAGAAAGTATCTTCTGAAATGATAGGAATTCCTAGAGATTTTGCTTTTTTATTTTTTGAGGATGTTGACTCCACATCATTATTTACCAAATAATTGGTTTTTCCAGATACTGAACCGGCTACTTTTCCACCTTCTGCTTCTACATATGCTTTAAATTCATCTCTATTTTTGAAATGATGCACATCCCCTGTAATTACAAAAGTAAGGCCTACACATCGTCCATTCTCAGTATTGGTTTTTTCCACTTTCTGAATATTTACAACCTCAATCAAGTGTTTCAAACTATTTTGATTTGTAAGATTTTCATACCAATGAAGTACAGAGTTTGATTTTTCTTCTCCGATTCCATCGATATCTTCAAATCCTATTCCCTCTTCTAAGCGTTCTAAAAATCCTTCAAATCCTACTGTTCCTACAATTTTCTTAGCAGCGTCAATTCCAATCATAGGAATACAAAGTGCATATATAAAATTCACTGGATGAACATCTCGGCTTTTCTCAATGGCTTTTCCCATGTTTTCACAAGATTTTTCTCCAAATCCGTCCATTTCACTAATCGCATTAAAATGACTTGGCAAATCAAACAAATCAGCAAACTCTTTAATATAACCTTCATTAATAAATCTAAGAACCGTCTGTACAGATAATCCATCCATATCCATACCATTTTTACTTACAAAACGGCTGAATTTTTTTACATTCTTAGCTGTGCAGTCTGGATTTGTACAGTGTAAGGTCTTTGTCCCGCTAGCACTTGTATGAATCTTGGTTACAGCTTTACAAACTGGGCATTCTGAAGGAATTTCCACTTCTCCGACTGCATCCTTTACTGCAATACACTTTGGAATAATCTTGTTGGCTTTGATTACCTCTAAGGTGCATTCTCTTCCTACACCAAGTCGCTCAATTTCACTCAAATTACACAATGATGCTCTAGAAACCGTTGTTCCTTCAATCTGAACTGGCTCAAATACAGCAACCGGCGAAATCGTAGATACTGCACATGACCACTCAATATAACGAAGACGACTTTCTACTGATTCATCCTTCCATTTAAAGGCATATCCTGCGCGTGTTGCATGATGACCTGTTACGCTCCCAGTTGAAGCATAATCTGTATCATCATAACAAATAACCAAACCATCTACTGGCAAGTCCATTTTTCCTGACTCTACACGTTTTGTCCAGTTTTCGATCATCTGTGGTAGAGAATTTGCATCTCCCTTTTCACGATCTACAACCGTAAACTTCATATCCTCAAGGAATTGCATTCTATCCCCCCAGGAAACCATAGGATCATCCATATGCACAAGCGTAAATGCATAGAAATGCACACGACGATTTTTCACCTCTTCTACATCATCCAAGTTAAGTGTCCCTGCAGCAAGATTTCTTGGATTTGCATATTTCTCATCTTCATCTTCTACCATATCATTGATAATAGCAAAGTCAGAATATGAAATCGTTGCTTCTCCACGGACTACCAAATGTCCCTTGTAGTCAATTTCCAATGGAAAACCTTTCATGGCAGTTTTTAAATGTGTAATATTAGTACCAACCATACCATTTCCACGAGTGAGAATTTTCACAAGTTTACCATCATCATACGTGAGTACCAATGTACATCCGTCCAATTTCCACGATAACCAAATAGGATAATCCTCTGCCCACTTTACAAGTTCATCTACTTTTTTCGTCTTAGCAAGTGAAAGTGCAGAAAATTCATGTTCTTCTCGTTTACCATTTTCACTCTCATATCCAGCCGTTTGTGTTGGACTATTACGAAGTATATGACCTGTTTCTTCTTCTAGCGCAGTAAGTTCATCAAACATCGCATCCCATTCAAAATTGGACATGATTTCATCTTTTCCATTGTAATAGGCTTCGGATGCTTGATTTAATTTTTCTACTAATTCTTCTATTCTGTTAATCTTAGCAGTAATATCTGACATTTTTATTTTCCCGTTCTATAAATATTTCTTTTCTTATTCGTATTCTCAACTGGTTTAACTGTCTCATTTGAGGAAGACTTTATAAGTTTCATAAGTTTATTATACTCTTCCTCTGTCACCTCACGATATTCACCTGGTTTTAAATCTCCAAGTTTTATATTCATGATACGTACACGCTCTAGTTTCTCTACACGATAACCAAAGTATTCACACATACGTCGAATCTGGCGATTTAATCCTTGTGTTAAAACAATACGCACCTTACGATTTCCAATCTTCTCTACTTTACACTTTCTAGTAGTTGTATTAAGTTCTACAAGCGGAACCCCACCTGTAAGTCCACGTACAAAACTATCTGATACAGGTTTATTTACTGTAACGATATATTCTTTTTCATGCATATTACCCGCACGCATAATTTTATTAACAATTTCTCCATTGTTTGTCATCAAAAGTAGACCTTCAGAATCTTTATCCAAACGACCAACTGGGTATACTCTCTTTGGATACTTCAAAAAATCAATGACATTATTCTTCTCACGCTTTTCCGCAGTACAAACAATGCCTACCGGTTTATTTAACACCAAAAGAATCATTTCCTCTTCTTTTGAAACAGGTCGACCATTTACATATACTACATCTTCTGGCAATACCTTATCCCCTGCTACAGCAACTCTATCATTAATCGTGACTTCACCATTTTCAATTTTACGATCGGCTTCACGTCTCGAGCAGATACCTGCTTCACTTAAAAATTTATTGATTCTTACACCACTGTTTTCCATAAAAATCCCTTTTATTTTCTTTTATAATTCAAATAACGGAGACTTTAAATTACAAGTCTCCGTTAGGTTTTCCTATTCTGTTACATCTTCCATGAAATCAGCTTTGATGTATCCGACCTCATCATCAGTGAACTGGATTTTTACCCATTTCTCTCCGTTTTCATCATTTTCCACACCAAGTTTCACAAACTCGTTGCCTTTGTTTGCTTTACCAAGTCTAGAACCACTTGGAGATGCTTTTGCACGAACGTTAACATCGTTCTTTGTACATTTTACTTTATCTACCTGATCTTCCTGTTCTGGCTCTGATTCAGGTTCTGACTCTGGTTCAGATTCCGGTGTTGATTCTGGTTCTGATTCTGGAGTAGACTCTGGAGTTTCTTCTGGAGTCACGACTTCTGTTGTCTCAGGCTCTTCACGTTCTACATAATATACAGAATCTTCCCACTGCTGTCTTACAGCTGGAATTGTACGTTTTGTCAACTGATATACATCCGAATTTTCTTTAATCAAGTCATTGAATGACTTTTCAACCTCACTATAGATTTCGATATAATCATCCTGAGTTGTATATTTAATTAAAGCTGTGTATACATCCTTACTAATAGGCGTTTCTGAATAATACATATTAAAATCAGAATACAAGTTGTTGATATAAAGACTTCCATCTTCTGCAGTCTGCACATAGAATAATACCATACTTGGTGCAGTTAAATCATGACCAGCAAATTTGATATCAAAACAAGCTGATACAATATAAGAATCTTTTGACAAACCATGTTTTGTATAACATTTTACATTTCTGTATTCTTCATAGAACTGGCTCATTGTTGTAATGTAGCTCTTTTCCATTTCAGAAACTGGCGTAGCAAGTTTTTCCAAAGAAACAAAGTCTGCACCTACATATGCTTTAAAATAATCTGTAATTAATTTGTTTACTTCTGGATATGCATCTATTTCAAAATTAGCATCTGGTTCATATTTTTCACCAGATACTTCTTTACTATTAATCTTAGCCATACGCTTAGAGTTAAAATTCTCACCGGTGAAGAACACAAGTACAAGTACTAAACATATAAACAAACCCGCCGTAGCAAAATAACGTTTATTTGCAATCACAAATGGAACCGCTTTTTCAACTACAAACGGTTTTACTTTTGCAAGCACATCTTTTACTTTTGCACCAAATTTCTTTAATGCAGGTACTATCTTTTCTCCAAATACTTTTTTTACTTTATCTAAAAAATCGTTCATATAATCCTCCGTGTAAATAAACGCCAACGCAACCGGCGGGAATCGAACCCACACCCCAGGAGTCGGAGTCCTGTGTTCTATCCATTATACTACGGCTGCTTTTAACTAATATAGTTTACCAAAGAGTGACCTAAAAGTCAACTTACGACCACTAGATATAGATTTTAGTAGCTTAACGTGTCCAAAATGTGTTTTAAATCCTCCATAGGAATCTGCCCAGGAGCACTTGCATTTTTTCCGGCACCAAAAGTTACACAAGAACCAAAGGTTTCACCTGAAATACGTGATACCATTCCAAGCTTGCCCATAGACATTGTAATAAGAGGCTGCTTAGGATATCTCTTATGAAAATGATTTGTCTCTTCAAGCAATCGAAGAACATCCTCTACTGTATTTGGCATCATAGCCAGTTTCACGATATCTGCATTACTATGCTTCATCTGTTCTAACAGCATATATATCACATCAGAAGAAGGGGTTTCTTGGAAATCATGATGTGAAGTAATAACCTTTGTCCCCATTTTCTGTAAAGTATACACTTCCACATCTGCATCCTCTGTATAGAAATACTCAACATCTATAAAATCTACCACTTTAGACTCAGCCGCTACCTGATGCAAATCATACACCTTATCGCTACTTAGTGAGCAAAGCCCACCTTGTTCTTTTGAACGGAAAGTAAACACAAAAACTGTATCCTTTACAATAGGAGCAAGTTCTTTTAATACTTCTCTTACTGCATTAGGACTTCTTACCCCCTCAAAAGCATCCACACGCCATTCAATCATTTCTGCTTTATCTGCTATCAAACGTTTTACCTCTGCAACTATATCCTCTTTTGCCACATCCATAACAGATACACAAATAATTGGTTTACCTGTTCCAAATAATTTATTTTTTACTACCAACACATTATTCATATCTATACTCCTTTTTCATTCCTAATAATTATACTAATAATAATGAATTTATGCAACGAAATACATCTACTAAAAATTGACAATGTCTCAAAAAAATATTAAGATTAATGAATATTTATGTGATTTATAAGGAGTAATCTTATGAGTTTTAAATTTTTAAATCAATTACCTAGTCCAGAGGAAATCAAAAGCCAATATCCTCTCTCAAAAGAATTAACCGAACTCAAGGCCAATCGTGACAAAATGGTCAATGACATTATCTCAAGCAAAGATGACCGTTTTCTCTTAATTATTGGTCCATGTTCTGCAGATAATGAAGATTCTGTTTGTGATTATGTAAGCAGACTTACAAAAATCCAAGATGATGTAAAAGACAAAATCGTAATCGTACCACGTATCTATACAAACAAACCTCGTACCAATGGCACTGGATACAAAGGCATTGCATCTCAGCCAAATCCGGAAAAGGCACCTGATATGATTGAAGGTACTATTGCCGTTCGTAAAATGCACATCCGCGCAATCACAGAAAGCGGTCTTACCTGTGCAGACGAGATGCTTTATCCTGAAAACTGGGGATATGTAGAAGATTTATTATCTTATGTTGCAATTGGAGCACGCTCTGTTGAAGATCAGCAACACCGTCTAACTGTAAGTGGTTTTGATGTAGCTTCAGGTATGAAAAACCCTACCAGTGGAGACTTTTCTGTAATGCTCAACTCTGTGTATGCAGCACAGCACTCTCATCACTTTGTACATCGCGGATATGAAGTAGAAACTACCGGAAACCCATACGCACATGTAATCCTTCGTGGTGCTGTAAGCAAACATGGAAATAGCGTATGCAACTACCATTATGAAGATTTGATGAGACTTCATGAAATGTATGAAAAAATGGATGTTATTAATCCAGCTGCAATCATCGATACCAATCATTCTAACTCAGGAAAAAAATATAAAGAACAGATTCGTATTGCAAAAGAAGTTCTTCACAGCCGCAGACATTCCGAAGATATCCACAAACTTGTAAAAGGTCTTATGATTGAAAGTTATAT
>JAFQWG010000024.1 GCA_017407605.1 Agathobacter sp.
GTTACCGATCATAACGTCTACGTACTGAGCGATTTCTTTGTTAACAGCCTGAGCTTTTTCAAGACCGCCGATAGCGCTCCACATAGAAGGTCTGTAGTTTAAGTCGTAAGATACGATTGTGCCATATTTCTTAGCAGCTTTACAAGCAGCGATAACTGTTTCGCAAGCTTCTTCAGATAATGCAGCATAGATACCACCTGTATGTAACCATCTTACACCGAGTTCACCAAAGATATAGTCGAAATCGAAATCAGCTGGTGTAGCTTTAGAGATAGCTGTATTAGCACGGTCAGAACATCCAACAGCACCACGGATACCATATCCTCTTTCTGTGAAGTTGATACCGTTACGGCAAACACGGCCGATACCGTCTGTTTTCATCCATTTAATGAGAGATGTATCAACACCACCCTGAAGGATGAAATCTTCCATTAACATACCTACTTCGTTGTCAGCGAAAGCTGTGATAACAGCTGTTCTTAAACCGAAGCATCTGCGGAGACCACGAACAACGTTGTATTCGCCGCCACCTTCCCAAGCACGGAACTGTCTAGCTGTACGGATACGTCCTTCGCCTGGATCAAGACGAAGCATAACTTCACCGAGTGATACAGCGTCAAATTTACATTCATTAGCTGGTCTTAAATTCAAATCCATAGTTTTACTTCTCCTTTTCTTAGAAAAATTGTAGTCGCTTAGGCGTTCGCCAAAGCGAAACCTTGCTAATATTAATTTTACAAGGTAAGAAAAATTTGTCAACATTTCTCAAGCGATTTTTTAGGACAAATTCTTTATGTTTTTAAAATAGTACATGTAATTTTTAGAATTGTGTGTCGATTAGAAAAAATAAAGAAGGACTATGTCTAGTCCTTCTTAAAATTACTCCTAAGTCATGCTGTTTACAGTTTTGTATTTCCAAAGCATTTCAGCATGATTTTGTTCTTCAATTTGGATGTCGGCAAGAAGCTTTCTAATATCGGAATCTCCAAAAACAAACACATCACTATTGTACTCGCCAGACACTAATTTTTCGGTGCCGATGCAATCTGTGACTAAGAATGTATCATGCTTCTTTTCTGGAGAGTTATCGTTTGAGGAGTAGCAGGCTGTTGGGTGATAATTTCTGCCTCGTGAATCATTGCAGTCTGATTGAGGAACAGAACCATTTAATACCTGACTGAGTGAATTATAATGTTTTTGTTCTTCAGTAGAGATGTTTTTAAATAATTCTCTTAACTGTGGATCATATGCCGCCTGAGAATAGCGGGTATATTTTTCAATACAAGTTTGTTCTTGGGTTTGAAGGTCTTTGATAGCAGCGGTTTCTTTTTGAGTAAGTACCATAATGTTTCTCCTTTTCCAATTTTTTTATTATTGTTTCTTATGATGTGAAGAAATATACATGTAAAGGAGAATAATGATAAAACCCAGTCGCAAAGGCGGCTGGGTTTGTTGTATAAATTATTAAATTAGAGTTCGATGAAATCAGTATCTGTTTCTTCAACAGGCTGTTGGGTAGCGTTATATTTTAAATTTAAGAATTCATCACGATTCTTTCTAAACATCTTAGCCAATTCTGGAGTGTAACCAAATACAGCCTTTGGACAGAGCTGCTGTAACATTTCGAGATTAGCAGCAGCTACCTTTTTGTTTTTCATTTCAGCTGACTGAAGTGTGCCATCTGTAAACCCAAAAAAGATATTGTAATTTCGGAAAATTGGTATAAATAACACACGATGTGTAAGGGTGTGTAAGTATATCCATGCTACTTTAGATGTTTCTCCAAAAATAGTAACGCCCATATTGCTGCCGGAGATAAATTCATGGTTGCAACGCATGCCGTTTACCTTAGGTGTATTTTCAATAAAGTTTTCTACTTTTTGTTTTGCACGTTCAGGTGAAGGACTTGCGTTAATATATTTTTTAACCGTTCTCTGATAGAAACCGCCTAATGCCATTGCAAGGAATATACCGCCAGCGATAAAGAAGATAATGGATACTGCGATGCCGGCGCCAGTTTCTGATTCATAGTCTGTCACTCTTAAATAGTATGGAAGGAAGGCTGCCTTGGATGCTTCATCCATGGTATCCCATCCTATATATTCATAATAGTATTTTAAGGTAGCTGGCGGAATTTCCTCAATAACACCCGTTACCTCATACTGAGCAGCGGCTAACTGAGTTCCGTCATCTTCGCCAAGATAGTATGCATAGCTTGCATCACAAAGTGCATCTGCGGCTTGCATGTCATTATCATCTGCACGGAGTGCCATGTAATAGTAATCGTCTGCATCAATTACATATTCTCTGCGTGTCACAACTCCGTCTTCGGTTTCTTCACAGTAGCAGTCATAAATGTAATAAATAGTTCCGGTTACATATAGACCATCAATATCTCCTGAAAAATCGACTTCTTCTAAGGGAGTAGGACCATCTGAGACTCTTGATGTTTCTGAAACACCTATCATCAAAAAAAGAAATGCCAGACCGAAAAAAAAGATCAGTAAAGGCATAAGTTGGAGTAGGGTTTCTTTTTTTAGTTTTTTCATTTGTGTTTACCTCGATTTCTTTTGTTTTATGAAAAATACTATGTATTCATTATATATTAACTAAATTTGAAATTCAATTAAAACTAAGGTGGTAGATGTTGAGCTATAATAAAATTTCTCCAATTATCTACTATTGTAAAGCTATTGAATTTGTGGATATAATATATGAAAAAATACTAAAAGAAAGAGAAATCATGATAGATAATTTTGAATTAAAACAATTAGTAGAACCACTTCAAAACTGGTTTAAAGGTAATGCCAGAGTGCTGCCTTGGCGAGAAAATCCTCTAGGCTATTATGTATGGATTTCTGAGATTATGCTGCAGCAGACCAGAGTAGAGGCGGTAAAACCATATTTTGAGCGATTTATAAAAGAACTTCCAGATGTAAAATCGCTAGCGGAGTGCCCAGAGGACAAGCTTCTCAAATTGTGGGAAGGATTAGGTTACTATAATCGTGTTCGAAACTTGAAGGTAGCAGCAAATCAAATTATGGAGGAGTATAAAGGAGAGATTCCTTCTGATTATGAGGAGTTATTAAAACTAAAAGGTATTGGAAACTACACGGCTGGGGCGATTGCATCCATAGCATACGGAAAAGCAGTACCTGCTGTGGACGGAAATGTGCTTCGTGTGATTTCACGTGTGACAGCGGATGATAGTGATATTATGAAACAGAGTGTGCGAGCTCATATGGAACAACGCTTGCTTGATGTGATGTGTGATGAAAATACGAAGGTAATTCCTTCGGTATTCAATCAGGCGCTTATGGAATTGGGGGCTATGGTCTGTGTGCCAAATGGAACACCTCACTGTGAGGTTTGCCCATGGGGGGAGATATGTGAAGCCAGAAAGCAGAATCGTATCGCAGAGCTTCCAGTAAAGAAAAAAGCAAAAGCCAGACGTGTTGAAGAAAAGACAGTTCTTATCATAAAAGATGGTGAAAAATTAGCTTTACATAAAAGAGCCAAGAGTGGCCTTTTGGCAGGTCTTTATGAGCTTCCAAATACAGAAGGGTATTTAACAGAAGACGAAATCATAGAATATGTTAAGAAGAAAGGATATGCACCGATTCGTATTCAGTCAGTTGGTGAAGCAAAGCATATTTTTTCACATGTTGAATGGCATATGAAAGGGTATGTAGTGTTTTTGCAAGCGGAGGAGTTTGAGGATGCGGGCAAAAAAGATAATTGGCTTTTTGTGGATGTAGAGGAAACGAAAGAGAAGTATGCAATTCCGAGTGCATTTGTTAAGTATACGGAGTATTTGAATTTGGTGATTGGAAAAGAAGCAATTGAATTATCAAGTGAAAGAAGCAGTATGTAATAGTTTAAAAAGAGTCTTAATAAAACAGAGGAAACCGGTGCATGTGGCGTGCACCGGTTTTATATGAAAAAGATTTATTATGAGAAGGAAATTTTCTCTTTGTTATGATTATAGTATAGAAATGAAATATGAAATGCGTATGTTTCAAATGTGAGAAGTTTGTAAACAAATTGTGAACAAATGCAAGAACTTCATAAAAAATTAAATATTTTTAAATCGACTTACTGGAAAAAATGTGTATAATATAAAATTGCGTGAAAAAATCGCAGGTTAACTCGTTGGGTTTTGATATAAAAAGAGAGGTTATAATATGAAATTATTAACATTTGCAATTCCTTGCTACAATTCTGAAGCCTATATGGAAAAATGTATTGAATCCATTTTACCAGGTGGCGAAGATGTAGAAATTTTGATTGTAAACGATGGTTCCAAAGACCGTACTGCAGAAATCGCTGATGCATATGCTGCAAAATATCCTACTATCTGTCGTGCAATTCATCAGGAAAACGGTGGACATGGAGAGGCAGTAAATGCTGGTATTCGCAATGCAACAGGTCTTTATTTTAAGGTAGTAGATAGTGATGACTGGGTAGATCCAGACGCATATGCACAGATTCTCGATAAACTTCGTGAATTCGCGGGCAGTGATACAAACTTGGATATGCTCCTTGCTAACTATGTATATGAAAAAGAAGGTGCAAAGCATAAAAAGGTAATGCGCCAGAAAGGTTTTCCAAAGGATAAAGTATTTACATGGGACGATATTCCACACTTTTTCAAGGGGCACTATATCCTGATGCATTCAGTTATTTACCGTACAAAATTACTTCGCGAATGTGGCCTTGAACTTCCAAAGCATACGTTCTATGTAGATAACATTTATGTATTTAATCCACTTCCATATGTAAAATCAATGTACTACATGGATGTTGATTTCTATCGTTATTTTATCGGTCGTGATGACCAGTCGGTAAATGAAGCTGTTATGATTCGTCGTATCGACCAGCAGCTTAAAGTAAACAAACTCATGGTAGACAAATACGACATGTGGAAAATTGAAAATAAAAAATGTCGTCAGTATATGCTCAACTATTTGGAAATCATTACTGTAGTATCTACAACGATGTGTATTCGTTCTGGAACAGAGGAAAATCTACAGAAGAAGAGAGAACTTTGGAGATACATAAAAGAGAAAGATATTCGTCTTTTCCATAAGCTTAGAAATGGTATTATCGGCAACACGATGAATTTGCCAGGAAAAGGCGGACGTAAGATTTCTATTGCAGCTTATCGTATTGCCCAAAAAGTAGTTGGATTTAACTAAAAAGTATTGTAAAATTGCTCTAGACAGTTTGTCTGGAGCATTTTTTTCAGATATAAATCTGGATAAATGAAAACTATTTTGTTGGCAAAAAGGGAGAATAAATGGATAGTATAAAGCAGTTTATAAAAGAAAAGCACATAATGTCGAAGTTAGCATTTTGTGTAATTTTTATCCTTATATATGTGTTTTTGCTTAGTTTTAAAAATGTGCCATACATCGAATTTATGGTGACAGAGGAAGAACGTGTATTAAAAGAAGATTCCAAACTGAAAATTAATTACAATGTGGATGAGGATATTCAGCATATCACGGCGACTTATAAAGAGACGATACTGAATCAGGAAGGTATTGTGCTTGATAAAGTAGAAGTGGTTGGAGATTATGATAAGACGACACTTGGTGAATACCCAGTAAAACTACGTGCAGAGCACGATGGCTTTGTATATGAAGAAGATGTGATAATCTGGGTGCGAGATTTGATGCGTCCTGTGATTGCTTTGGAAGGTGAGCGTTTTATGAAACTTACCGCTGGCGAGGCGTATGTGGAGCCTGGTTTTTCTGCAACGGATAATCACGATGGAGATGTGACGGACCAAGTTGTGGTGCATGGTACAGTAAGAGCAAATGGTCGTACTTATCTGAAATATGAAGTGACAGATTCCAATGGAAATACGCGAGTAGTAAAACGACGTATTGATGTGGAGATTCCAGAAGGACAGAAAGTGATTTATCTGACATTTGATGATGGTCCAAGTGAGTATACAGGGGCGCTTTTGGATGTGTTGGATGCTTATGATGCAAAGGCAACCTTTTTTATCACAAATGGAGATGAAGCATACCATGATATGATAGGGGAGGCTTATAAGAAAGGTCATACAATAGGCGTGCATTCTTTTAGTCATGATGTGTCAGAGGTATATAGCAGTACAAAGGCATTTTATGATGACTTGCAGTGGATTCAGAATTTGGCAGTTATCCAGACAGGTGTTGTGCCAAATATTGTGCGTTTTCCTTATGGAACGGGTAACACAATCAGTGAGCAGTATGAAAAAGGAATTATGTCGGATTTGACAAGCACGATTCATATGCACAATTACACTTACTGTGATTGGAATGTAAATAGTGATGACTGTGGAGAAGCACAGACAGAGGCTGAGGTGATTTCAAACGTGATAAATGGAATCCAAGCTTTAGATGCAGAGGAAGCACCTATCGTACTTTTACATGACGTAAATAAACACACGGTGGATGCCGTGGATGATATTATCGAGTGGGGACAGGCAAATGGATATTTGTTTTTACCACTTGTGGAAGATTCTCCTTTGGTGCAGCAGGAAGTGAAGAATTAGGGGGGAGTTATGATAAAGCACGCGCGGAGATAGATTTTGGAGTTGTGAGACCTACCACCGCGCGTCAATTTTATTACACCTACGGCATATACAAAATAATTGCTCTCTCATGTACAAATTACTTCTGTTTGAAGCACTCAAATAGTTAAAATTGGCATATGGAAAATTTTTACTGTGCCATACCGAGGGTTTAATGAAAATGTACGGTATAGAAAACCTTTTTTCTTCCACATACCGATTTGGGGAGATAGGGTGTAATTTTTTATACGATATTGTATATATAGCATGAAAAATATTCTATATGCCGTAAATCATAAAAAATGGTACAAGAAGGAAAGCGCAACAACTTTTTCATGTCAACATGAGCCGTTGTTGTGCTTTTTTCTTTAGGCTAAACTCTAAGCTAAATCGTTATATCGATTCACTAAAGTCAGTACGTCCTCACAATCTCCTTTTATAATTACGCGTGGTAACTCATTTAAAGAATCATAAGAGAATTGAATGTTGTGAAAACTGCCGTTGCTTATTGCATTACAGAAAAATTCGGAAATTTCTTTTTCGTTTTTATTTGGCAAATCTAAGATGATACAAATTTCATTCGCAGTCTTTTTTGTATCCCAAAGGAAGTCATATATTAAAGCATTTTTCTTGGAAATAATACTAGGGCGAACAGAAGGATGTCGAATAAAATTCTCTACTTGTTCAGGTGTAAATTGCCATGTGCCATTTATTTTTTCTCCTGCTAGAATTCCAGAAGTAATATAACTGCGTATAGTACGATCCGTAAGACCGGTAAATTGTACGATATGTGCGATTGTGTAATAATTTTGAGATAAAGTTGTGTCATTCATAGGTGATTCCTCCGTGTAAATGTAACATGCATGTCTTTAAGTGTATTATATAAAATAGATTAGAGAGTTATCAATTTGAAAATGAATGACTTTTTCATATAATAAGATTCTCTTATTTTCCAATTGATATAATATACATAGTAGTATTGCAATATCTCAAGCCAGTATTTAAGATAAAATTAAGGTGGAAAGGATGTTTGTAGTCACAGACACCCTTTTTTGTATGAAAAGGTTAGGAAAAGAGAAGGTACTGCCGATATATAAATGGAATGGACAGGGATAGTCTACCCTTTTATCAAGGATGATGCGAGGATAAGGTGAAAGGGGATTAAATATGACAGTTGAAAATATTCAGACTGGTTATGGAAATGCGACGTTGGGATATGCGAGAAAAACCATATCGACAGAGGAAAAATATAGAGAACTTTTTGCACAGAAGTTAAGCGAGACAGATGCCGTCATTCGAAACGGTAGTACGGAAAAAGCAATTCAGCTTGGGGGAGCAGCTTATACTTCCGATGAATGGGACGAAATGATTGCTAATTTTGATGCGACAATGGACGATTTGCGTGAGCAGATGCGCGTGGAGCATGCGAAGCGTTTTAAAGAGCAAATGGAAAAAGCAGCTGACGTGCAGATTGAAATTGAGTCGGCAAATGCAGCTTCAGGTGTAACAAAAGTGGGCGTTTTTTCGACAGAGGATTTATATACGGAGTTTTCTACTTCAAAGTACGATGTGGTGCCAGATGAGGAGTATGGTTGTTACCATGTGTACAATAAAGATGGTGACTGCGTAGGTACATTTGCATATTCGGATATTGTAATAAAAACGGATGAATATTCAGGTACACAGCTTTTGATCTCTGAACATGGTACGGCAAGTTATGATGCGCTTTTATTGGATCACGAATTAATCACTGGATTTAAAGAATCTATGGGTGTGGATGTGTTGCTACAGGAATCATTAGTTGGATTTTCAGTGAATAAACATTTCGAGACAGGCATTCAGTATTTGGTAAAATCCGGTGACGAAGGCAGAGGCGGAAGGTTGCTGATTCATTCGGATGCGGAACTTGAAGCATTAGATCATTTGGCGGATAAATATCTAAATGATTACCCAAATTTGGTGTCGAATAAAGAAGTGGCACAAATCAATGCAGTGTTGGAAGTCATCGGACTTATGCAAAGGACTCCAAATGGCATTGTGTCAGTAAACCGTGATGGAGTATCTTATAATGATAATTCGGATTCACAGAAAAACTGGGCATTGCTGTTTGAAGGGGATTGTTACGATACGGTGTTTGAATTTGTAAAACTTCATCGTGTGCTTGGGACAGATGTGTCAGACTACAAATTATGGGATGCATATTTTGAAGAAAACAATGTGCAGATAAATCGCATTTGGTCCGA
>JAFQWG010000146.1 GCA_017407605.1 Agathobacter sp.
GTCGTTTATCTGGATTAACAAAGGATTTATTTTAGGAGGATATGAAATATGTCAGATGCAAGAATTTTTTATCAGGAAGATTGTAACATCTCTTTATTAGATGGAAAGACAATCGCAGTTATCGGTTATGGTAGCCAGGGACATGCTCACGCTTTAAACGCAAAAGAATCTGGATGTAACGTAATCATTGGTCTTTATGAAGGAAGTAAATCATGGGCAAAAGCTGAAAAACAGGGATTTGAAGTTTTCACAGCTGCAGAAGCTGCTAAAAAAGCAGATATCATCATGATTCTTATCAACGATGAATTACAGGCTGATATGTATAAAAAAGATATCGAGCCAAACCTTGAAGCAGGCAACATGTTAATGTTTGCGCATGGTTTCAATATTCACTTTGGTGCTATCAAACCACCAGCAGATGTTGATGTTACTATGATTGCTCCAAAAGGACCAGGACATACAGTACGTTCAGAATATCAGGCTGGAAAAGGTGTTCCATGTCTTGTTGCTGTTGAACAGGATGCTACAGGTAAGGCATTAGATATGGCTTTAGCATATGCTGCAGCTATCGGTGGAGCTAGAGCTGGTGTTCTTGAAACAACATTTAGAACAGAAACAGAAACAGACCTTTTCGGTGAACAGGCAGTACTTTGTGGTGGTGTTTGTGCTCTTATGCAGGCTGGTTTTGAAACATTAGTAGAAGCTGGATATGACCCAAGAAATGCTTACTTCGAATGTGTACATGAAATGAAACTTATCGTTGACTTAATCTATCAGTCAGGTTTTGCAGGAATGAGATACTCAATCTCTAACACAGCAGAATACGGTGATTACATCACAGGACCAAAGATTATCACAGACGATACAAAGAAAGCTATGAAGAAAATCCTTGCTGATATTCAGGATGGTTCTTTTGCAAAAGAATTCTTACTTGATATGTCTCCAGCAGGACGTCAGGTTCACTTCAAAGCTATGAGAAAAATCGCTGCTGAACATCCAGTAGAAAAAGTTGGTGAGGAAGTTCGTAGTCTTTACAGCTGGAACAACGAAGAAGATAAATTTATTAATAACTAAAAAGCCAAGTAAACGGATGAAAATTAAGGAGGTGCATGCTTGCATGCAACCTCCTTATATTTTTAGACGGGAATTTGGCTATTTTATCTTAATTAGTTGCACAAAATTTAATACAATGTTAAAATTATACCATAATACTTTTAGGAGGAGATTGGTATGGGAAAGGCCAAGAAAACACAAGGTGGAGGATTCATGAATTTTAATAATATGAGAATCCAGGAAAGATTAAAAAAATCCTACACATTAGTATTGGGGATTGCAACAATTGCGGCGATTATTGGGGTGATTGCGGTAGCTGTAGTTGCAACGAATTATAAAAAGGCAATGGAAAATTATGCTTTACCACAGGGGGATATTGGTATGCTGATGCAATCTGTTGCAGACTGTCGTTCGGCTACACGTGGTATCATTGGTTATGATGATAAGGGACAGATTGATACTTTGGTAAAATCACATGATGATTATAAACAGGACGTATATGATTTAATAGAAGTAATTCGTCCTACTATGGTTACTCCAGAAGGACATGCTGCTTTAGCGAATATTGAATCTACTATCGAAGAATATTTTGCAATTGAAGCACAGGTTATCGATTTAGGTACCAAGGATGATGGGGCATATTATTTAGAAGCACAGAGCCTTGCAATTGAACAGATGGCACCTGCTTATACAGCAGCATATGATGCGCTTTATAATTTGATGGTTGTAAATATTCAGAAAGCAGAGGAGATGGTAATTTCTCTTAATATATTACAGCTTGCGATGATTATTTTAATCATTGTTGTAATTATTTGTGCAACAACTTTATCTACACGTATCAGCAACAGTATTTCAAAAGGTATTTCAGAACCATTAAATGCATTAGCAGGTCGTTTGAAAGAATTTGCTGGTGGTGATATTTCTACTGAGTTTCCAGAAATATCATCAAAAGATGAAATTGCAGATATGCTTGTAGAAGCCTCTGGTATGGCAGAAAAATTAGGTCTTATTGTAAATGATATTGCTTATCTTTGTGATGAAATGTCAAAAGGTAATTTCCGTCTTAGAACAACTTGTGAAGAGGCTTATGTTGGCGAATTCAACCAGATTCTTATGGCTATCCGTAATATGAACAGAAATATGAGTACAGCTCTTCGTGAAGTTGGTGAAGCCGCAGAACAGGTATCAGCTGGTTCTGATAATTTAGCACAGGCTTCTCAGGATCTTGCAGAAGGTGCTACAGATCAGGCTGCTTCTGTACAGCAGATGCTTGCTACTATGGAAACAATTTCAGCTGGTATTAGTGAATCGGCAGATAAGATGAATGGTGCTTATGCTGAAGCTCAGAATTGTGCAGAAAAAGCCCAGCTTAGCCGAGAAGAAATGACCAACATGGTTGCTTCTATGAATCGTATTAGTGATACTTCTAAGAAGATTGAGGATATTATTTCTCAGATTGAAAGTATTGCAAGCCAGACGAACCTCTTATCACTGAATGCTTCCATTGAAGCTGCTCGTGCAGGTGAAGCAGGACGTGGCTTTGCAGTAGTAGCAGATGAAATTCGTGATTTAGCAGATCAGAGTGCGAAGTCAGCGGTTGATACAAGAGCTCTTGTAGCAAATACCTTATATGAAATTGAAGAAGGTAGTCGTGTTGCAGTACGTACTTCAGAAGTTTTGGATGAAGTAGTGGATTCTATTAAGAGTATTGCAGAACAGTCAAGACTTTTAAGTGAGCAGGCAGTAACACAGGCAGAAGCAATGGAACAGGCAGATGCTGGTATTACTCGTATTTCAGAAGTTGTACAGTCCAACTCAGCAGCTTCCGAAGAATCTTCCGCAACAAGTGAAGAATTATCTGCACAGGCAATGAATATGAATGACTTAGTTGCAAGATTCCAGTTAAGAGATTAAATTTTGATTTTTAGGAGAGGTTGTCATAAAAGACAACCTCTTTTTTCTTGTATTTTAAAGAAAAAAATGGTATTTTTTTATATAGGTGTTCGAAAGGAAAAAGAAGGTCATGATTTATACAATAACATTTAATCCATCGCTTGATTATGTTGTATCCGTAGAGGATTTTCAGACAGAGAAAGTAAATCGTACAACAAGTGAGTTTATTTTCCCTGGAGGAAAAGGGATAAATGTATCTACAATATTGTCTGAACTTGGGATAGAAAATACGGCGCTTGGATTTGTGGCAGGTTTTACTGGCGTAGAATTAGAAAAACAGTTAAAGAAAAAAGGTGCAATTACTGATTTTGTAACTGTAAAAGAGGGAAATACTCGTATCAATATAAAATTACGTTCAACATATTCAAAAGAGAATATACATGAGACAGCGGAAGAATACACACAATCTGACGTTGAAACAGAAATTAATGCTTCTGGTCCGATAGTTTCAGAAGAAGAATTGCAGAGTTTATTAGATAAACTTGCAGGATTTAATGAAGAAGACATTGTTGTTATTTCTGGAAGTGTTTCAAAAGGAATTTCACAGAGTGTATATGCAGATATTGTAAAACTATGTAATGAAAGAAACATTAAAGTAGTTGTCGATGCAGCAAGCTCGTTGCTTTGGAATACGCTTGAATATGAACCATTCCTGATTAAACCAAACAAAGATGAATTAGAAGATATTTTTTATCGTGATATTTTTAGTAAAGATGAAGTTGTTTTTTATGGGAAAGAGCTTCAGAATCGCGGTGCAAAGAATGTACTAGTGTCATTAGGCGAACATGGTGCAGTTTTAGTAGCCGAGAATGGTGAAGTGTATGAAATGGAAGCACCACAGGGAGAAGTGTTAAATTCGGTTGGTGCAGGCGATTCTATGGTTGCAGGATTTTTAGCAGGTTATTTAGAAAGTAATGATTTTAATAAAGCTTTAAGACTTGGTATTTGTGCAGGAAGTGCGACGGCATTTTCTTACGGTCTTGCGACAAAAACAGAGATTGACAAATTGTTGTTAAGTGAGTAAATTTGTATTATTGATTATATTTAAAAGAATTATAAAGTGGAGCAAAGCATTAGGAGGAATATAAAATGGCTGAACTTTACAATCATAAAGTGATTGAGAAAAAATGGCAAAATTTTTGGGAAGAACATGAGACTTTCAAGACAGATGTCTGGGATTTTAGCAAGCCAAAATATTATGCGCTTGATATGTTCCCATATCCATCAGGTGTAGGTCTTCATGCAGGACATCCAGAAGGATATACAGCTACAGACATTATGTCACGTATGAAACGTATGCAGGGATACAATGTCCTTCATCCAATGGGCTATGACTCATTTGGTTTGCCTGCAGAGCAGTATGCGGTTTCTACAGGTAATCATCCAAACGGATTTACACAGGAGAATATCAAGACATTCTCTAATCAGTTGAAAGAATTAGGTTTTGATTATGACTGGTCGAAAGTAATTGCAACTTCTGATCCATCATATTACAAATGGACACAGTGGATTTTTAAAAAATTATAAGAAGATGGTTATGCAAAGCTTGTTGATATGCCAGTTAACTGGTGTGAAGAATTAGGTACTGTTTTATCTAATGACGAA
>JAFQWG010000147.1 GCA_017407605.1 Agathobacter sp.
GCCTGACTTACCACCTCTGGTACGCGAGGGTCAAAGGCTTCTGGCATGATAAAGTCTTCGTTTAACTCTTCATCCGAAACAAGCGCAGCGAGTACTTCTGCAGCAGCAAGTTTCATTTCTTCAGTAATTTGTGAGGCACGTCCCTCAAGCGCGCCTTTAAAGATGCCAGGGAACGCGATTACATTGTTGACCTGATTTGGAAAATCACTTCGACCAGTTCCAACAATACGTGCGCCTGCGGCCTTTGCCACATCAGGCATGATTTCTGGAACCGGATTTGCCATTGCAAAAAGAATGGCATCTTTATTCATAGAAGCTACCATCTCAGCTGTTACGATGTTTGGAGCGGAAACACCGACGAAAATGTCAGCACCTTTTAAAGCATCTGCAAGTGTTCCTGTTTCATTGGAAAGATTGGTAACTTCCGTCATTTTTTTCTGCATCCAGTTTAAGTTAGGATAATCTTTGCTAATGATACCTGCTTTGTCACACATGATAACATTAGTAAAGCCATAACGAAGGAGAAGCTTGGTAATAGCAACACCAGCAGAACCAGCTCCGTTTACGACGACTTTGCATTCTTCTTTTTTCTTTCCTGTGATACGAAGTCCATTGATAACTCCAGTAAGAACCACGATAGCAGTACCGTGCTGATCGTCGTGGAAAACAGGTATATCCAAGATTTCCTTTAAGCGTTCCTCTATTTCAAAACAGCGAGGTGCAGAAATATCTTCTAAATTGATACCGCCAAAGCCAGGTGCAATATTTTTTACTGCTGTAATGATTTCTTCGGTGTCTTGTGTATCAAGGCAGATTGGAACGGCATTGACATTACCAAATTCCTTGAAAAGTACACATTTACCCTCCATAACAGGCATAGCTGCGTGAGGACCGATGTTGCCAAGTCCTAGTACAGCACTACCGTCGGAAACGACTGCTACGGTGTTGGCTTTCCAGGTATAGGTATAGGCGAGGGATTTATCCTGAGCAATTTCCTTACATGGCTCTGCAACGCCAGGAGTATAGGCAATTGCTAAATCCTCACGGCTATTTACTTTTGATTTTGCTGTAGTTTCTAACTTGCCGTTCCATTTTTTGTGGCTGGCAAGGGCTTTTTCTTTCATATCCATAAGAGTTCTCCTATATCTTGCAAATTCCTTGTAGTAAAGAAATTTTATAATTATATTTCATGAATGAATTAAGTGTATCATTCCATAAAATACAAATCAAGAAAAAAGGACTTCCTATTTGGGAAAAAGCGTTGTATAATAGGCTCATCAAAAATCAAATGTCTTTTCGGACAACTATCCCCAGAGAGATAGAGTTGAATAGGAGAATTTATGAGAGAAAAATATGAAAGTCTTTCTGCAACTGTATTAAAAGACCTTGCAAAAGCTCGTGGTATTAAGGGGCTTACTGGCATGAAAAAAGAACAGCTTGTAGAAGCAATGCTTGCGCAGGACGAAAAAGAAAAAGCGGCTACAGCAGAAAAACAGGAAGAAAAAAAGGTTGTATACACAGCAAATAATAATCAGACTTCGGTGGTCAAAGAAGAAACATCGGATTTAGACAGTGGACAGATTGCGGATGGTATTTTAGAAGTTATGGCAGACGGCTATGGATTTATCCGTTGCGAAAACTTCTTACCAGGCGAAAATGATATCTATGTTTCACCAGCGCAGATTCGTCGTTTTAATTTAAAGACTGGCGACATGGTGCGTGGCGGTATCCGTGTGAAAAATCAGGGAGAGAAATTCGCAGCTCTTTTATATGTAACTTCTGTAAATGGTTTTAAACCAGAAGAAATCTCTAGAAGACCAAACTTTGAAGATTTAACACCTATTTTTCCAAATGAACGTATTCATTTGGATAGACCAGGTGCAAGTGTTGCAATGAGAGTAGTAGATTTGGTATCACCAGTTGGTAAAGGACAGCGTGGTATGATTGTGTCTCAGCCAAAAGCTGGTAAGACTACATTATTAAAAGAAATCGCAAATTCTATTACACAGAATAATCCAGAGATGCACTTGATTATTCTTCTTATTGATGAAAGACCAGAAGAAGTAACAGATATTAAGGAGTCTGTAAAAGGAACCAATGTAGAAGTAATCCATTCTACATTTGATGAACTTCCAGAACACCATAAACGTGTATCTGAAATGGTTATAGAACGTGCAAAACGACTTGTAGAGCATAAACAAGATGTTATCATTTTATTAGACAGCATTACTCGTCTTGCAAGAGCTTATAACCTTACCGTTCAGCCAAGTGGGCGTACGCTTTCAGGTGGTCTTGATCCAGCAGCGCTTCATATGCCAAAACGTTTCTTTGGTGCAGCACGTAACATGAGAGAAGGTGGAAGTCTTACAGTGCTCGCAACCGCATTGGTAGACACAGGAAGCAAGATGGATGACGTAGTATTCGAAGAGTTTAAGGGTACTGGTAACATGGAACTTGTACTTGATCGTAAATTATCCGAAAAACGTATTTTCCCAGCTATTGATATCGTAAAATCAGGTACACGTCGTGATGACTTACTTCTTGATGCAGAAGAAATGGAAGCAATGGATATCATGAGAAAAGCATTTAATGGCATGAAAGCAGATGAAGCAGTGGAAAACATTTTAAATATGTTTGCGCATACGAAGAACAATAAAGAATTTACACAACAGCTTAGAAAAACAAGATTGTTTTAATTAATATAATTATTGGAAGAATGTGTCAAATAAAGTGAAAAAAGGTATTGCATTCTATGAATATGTATGGTATAGTTAATGAGCTGTTTATCGGGATGTAAACGGACGTATCGTGTCGTCTCTTGCAGTAAGCATCATATACGGATCGGGTATACGGGTGTAAAGAGATGTACTTAAAACTGTAAACGATAAGATTATTAAAGAGGTGAAAATCATGAGAGAAGGAATCCATCCAGATTATTATCAGGCAACTGTTACATGTAACTGTGGTAACACATTCGTAACAGGTTCTACAAAACCAGAAATTCACGTAGAAATTTGTTCAAAATGTCATCCATTCTACACAGGTCAGCAGAAAGCTGCTCAGGCTCGTGGACGTATTGAACAGTTCAACAAGAAATACGGTGTTAAATAGAAATAA
>JAFQWG010000148.1 GCA_017407605.1 Agathobacter sp.
AAGGTCTTTATGTAGTACTTGATGATACAATTGATGAAAAATATTTTGAAGCAGTTCGTGCTTTATCTATTCATCCAGAAGTTATCAAAGAGATGGCAAAAGACATTAAGATTGTTTACACACCACTTCATGGTACAGGTTTACTTCCTGTTACACGTGTGTTAAAAGATCTTGGATTTGAACAGGTATATGTAGTAGAAGAACAGGCTACTCCAGATGGAAACTTCCCTACATGTCCATCACCAAACCCAGAAAATGAAAAAGCATTTGAACTTGCTCTTAAACTTGCAAAAGAAAAAGACGCAGATGTAATTATGGCTACTGACCCAGATGCTGACCGTCTTGGCGTATATTGCAAAGATACAAAGACTGGTGAGTATGTAAGCTTTACAGGCAATATGTCAGCTATGCTTATTGCTGAATATATGTTGGCTGAAAAGACAAAAATGGGTACTATGCCAGAAAATCCTGTATTTGTAGAATCTATCGTGTCTACAGCTATGGGTGCAGCAATTGCAAAAGCTTATGGAGTAGAATATATCGAAACACTTACAGGTTTCAAATACATCGGCGAACAGATTCGCTTGATGGAAGAAAAAGGCGAAAAGAATTACGTATTTGGTATGGAAGAAAGTTATGGATGTCTTCCAGGTACATATGCACGTGACAAAGATGCTCCTGCAGCAGTTGTTATGCTTTGTGAAGTAGCTGCTTACTACAAATCAAAGAACATGACACTTTGGGATGGCATGATTGAAATGTACGAAAAATACGGTTACTACAAAGAAGATATCGAAACTCTTACACTTAAGGGTATTGATGGTGCAGCTCAGATTGCAGCACTTATGGAAAAAGCTCGTACAGAAGTACCTGCTACAATCGGTGATTATGAAGTGCTTGAAGTAATCGATTACAAAGCATGCACAAGAAAGAATATGAAGACTGGTGAAGTTACACCAAGTGGTCTTCCAAGTTCTAATGTATTCTACTATGTATTAAACGATGATGCATGGTGTTGCGTACGTCCTTCTGGTACAGAACCAAAGATTAAATTCTACTTTGGTATCAAAGGAACTTCTCTTGAAGACGCAAATCAGAAGAATGCAAGTTTGAAAGCTGCTACAATGGCAATGTTTGAGTAAGATTTTAAATCTTGAATAGAATCTAATTAGGAAGTACAAAGTAATTATGATGAAAGTATACATTTGTCCGAATTGCGGATGGATGAGAATTGTTTCAAGAAGAAAAGATGTAGAGTGTCATCAGTGTGGTTTGGAGCAGATGACACTCTCCAACTTATCTATGGTGGAGTATACCAATATGAATGAGAAAGAACGCGAAGATTACGTGAAGGGTTGGATGTACATCCATAGTAGGAAAGGAAAATAATTAAAATGGCAACAGGAAATAATAGAAGTACAAGAGCAAAAAAGACTATGACAAAGAAGGCGCAGCAGAAACGCAAAATAACTGTTATTGCAATTGAAGTTGTGTGCTTGATTTTGTTGCTTGGAGTAGTATTTGTGTGGTCATATGTTGGAAAAATAAATTTTAACTCTTTCAATGAAGAGGAAGCGGGTATTAATAATGACCTTACGGATGAAGGTTTGGCGTATTTGGAAGGCTATACGAATGTCGCATTCTTTGGTATAGATAGTCGTTCGAGTGGAAATTATTCTGGAGCGCAGTCTGATACTATTATGATAGCAAGTATTAATAATGAGACTAAAGAGGTTAAACTGATTTCAGTTTACCGTGATACTTATTTAAATACTGGACATGATGTATATGGAAAGGCAAACAGTGCCTATGCAAAAGGTGGCCCAGAAGCAGCTGTACAAATGTTAAATGCTAACCTTGACTTAAACATTACAGAGTATGTTTGTGTTGACTTTGTTGCATTGGTTGAAGTGATTGATGCTTTGGGTGGTATTGAAATTGATATTACACATAGAGAAGCAGAAATCGTTAACTCTATGCTTTTCGAATTGGAAGATATCATGGACGAAAAATATGACCTTATTTGGTATGGCGGATATCAGACATTAAATGGTGCACAGGCAACTTCTTATGCACGTATTCGTAATACCGAAGGAAATGATTTTAAACGTACTTCAAGACAGCGTATCGTTCTAGAAGCAATGTTAAATAAGGCAAAAACAGCAGATGTTTCAACCTTGGCAGAAATTTGTAAGGTTGTGTTTGATGATATTTCAACAAGCTTAGAATTGAATGAGATATTAGATCTTGCAAAAGATGTTAGATCATATACAATTGCATCTACATCAGGGTTCCCATTTGAAATGACAACAACGAATGTGCCTGGTAGTGGGGATACTGTAGTTCCAATTAGTTTGGAAAACAATGTATCAATGTTATATGCATATTTCTTTAATGCAGAAGGATATGTACCATCTGAAACAGTACAGTTTATGAGTGACTATATTATTGAGGTGACAGGTGTTACTGCTGATACATCCGCTATCAATACAGACAAGTATAATGATACCGCTGGTCAGGAAGGTACTGTATTTGACTAAAAATTAGAATAATTATAATTAGTAGGCTGGCCATAAGTGGCTGGTCTACTGTTATATTTCGAGTTTATTCCAATAAGGAGAAAATAAAATGAAAGCAAGTGTAATTGAAAAAATTAACGCGACAAATCAGAAATATTTAAAACATTTAGTAGGAAAAGACATTCCACAGAAACTGGTGGATCAGATTAATAATATGGATTGGTCATATCTGGATTTGATTGATCAAAAAGAACAAACGAGAGGAACTTTTGCACCACTTGGAGCAATGGAGCTTTCGGAAATTGAGACAAAAAAAGAAGAATTTAAAGCGATTGGTATCAAAGCAATGAAGGAGTGTAAAGTAGGCGCCATACTACTTGCTGGTGGACAGGGAACACGACTTGGTTTTGATAAAGCAAAGGGAATGTACAATATTGGCGTAAATAAAGATTTGTATATATTCGAACAGCTTATTCGTAATCTTCAGAAAGTAACAGATGAAGTAGGCGCATATGTACCTCTTTATGTTATGACAAGTGATAAAAACGATGTACAGACAAGAGAGTTTTTTGCTGAACATGATTATTTTGGATATGACAAAGACTATGTAAAATTCTTTGTGCAGGAAATGGTTCCAGCGGTAGATTTTGATGGAAACGTACTTGTGGAGGCAGAAGATTCACTTGCAATGTCTCCAAATGGTAATGGGGGCTGGTTCACATCTTTAGTGCAGGCTGGTCTTGGTGCAGACATGAAAGAAAAGGGTGTAGAATGGCTCAACGTATTTGCGGTAGATAATGTGTTGCAGCAGATTGCAGACCCTGTATTTGTAGGTGCTACAATCCAGTCTGGTTGTGTAAGTGGTGCAAAAGTAGTTAGAAAATGTGATCCATATGAAAAAGTTGGAGCACTTTGTTTAGAAGATGGTAAGCCATCAATTATAGAATATTATGAGCTTACTCCTGAAATGGCGGAGGCAACTAATGAATCAGGCTCATTATTGTATGGCTTTGGTGTAATTTTAAATTATTTATTCAGAGTAGAAAAATTGTTTGAGATTGCGGAAAAGAAAATGCCAGTTCATATCGTAGAAAAGAAAGTGCCATATATGGATGAGGAGGGTAATGCTATAAAACCAGATACTCCAAATGCATTTAAGTTTGAAACTTTAATTGTAGATATGGTGTATTTGATGGATAATTGTCTTTCTTTTGAAGTAGATCGTGAAAAAGAGTTTGCACCAGTAAAGAATGCTACGGGTGTAGATTCAGTGGAATCTGCAAGAGAATTACTAAAGAAAAATGGTATCGAATTTTAAATAAAAGTTAAGGAATTTTATACTTCTTTTATGAAACGTACACATTATTTACATATTTTGTCGATAGAATGTGTAGTGTTAAGTAAATGCTCAAAGGAAAGGTTTCTAGGACCTTTCCTTTGTTGAAATCAAGGAGTAAATAGGTAGTATGGAACAGAATTACAATAATTATAATGGATATAATGGTTACAATTATAATGCATATGGGAATCAGGAAAATCAAAATGGTAATAGAGAGAAGAAACCTAGCTTTGGTGTAACTTTAATGAAGACAGTGGCTATTGCACTTGTGTTTGGTCTGGTATCTGGTGTTGCAGCTAGTACCGTGTTATACTTTACGGGAATTCCTCTTGTTAATTTTTCAGAAATAGAAGAAAGAGAACAAGAAGAGGAAGTGCAGCAGAAAGAACAAACAATTCCTGGTGGTGTTCAACAGACAAATACAGAGAAGCAAGATTTAATAGCAGTTACGGATGTGTCGGATATTGTGGAAAATGCAATGCCTTGTGTGGTTGCAATCAGTAATAAGGCGGAGATTACTTATCAGAGTTTTTGGGGACAGACCTATACGGACGAAAGTGAAAGTGCTGGTACAGGATTTATTGTAAAGCAGGACGCAGAGTACCTTTATATTGCAACGAACAACCATGTGGTTGAGGGTGCAAAAGAATTGACGGTACAGTTTTGTGATGCATCAACGGCTGTTGCAGAGGTAAAGGGAACTGTAGCAACGAAAGATTTGGCGGTTATTAAAGTAAAGAATGCAGATGTTGCCAAGGAAACACTTAGTGTAATTCGTGTGGCTACATTAGGAGATTCTAATATCCTTGAAGTTGGTGAGTCAGCTATTGCAATTGGGAACGCGTTAGGATATGGACAGTCTGTTACGACAGGTGTAATTAGTGCACTTGGTCGTTCGGTGACAGTTGCAGATTCGACTACAGGTACTACAATTGTAAATAATAACTTGATTCAGACAGATGCAGCGATTAATCCAGGAAATAGTGGAGGAGCGCTTTTAAATATAAAGGGTGAAGTTATTGGAATTAATTCTGTAAAATATGCAGATACCGATGTAGAGGGTATTGGATATGCAATCCCAATATCAGATGCAATGCTCATTATTAATAAATTAATTGATGGGGAACGAATTGACGAAACACAATCAGGGTATTTAGGTATTCAGGGACAGGATAGTTCTTTAGGAGCATATGTATATTATGTCTTCCCAGGTTCTGCTGCTGAAAAGGCTGGAATTCAAAAGGGAGACGTAATTGTTGAGTTTGAAGGGACCACAATTGCAACAATGAGTCAGCTTAAGGAATTATTAAGTTATCATCCGGCTGGTGATAAAGTGGATTTTGTAATTTTGCGTCCAGTGAATAATGAATATGTGGAAGTAGAAGTGACAGTAGAATTAGGTGATGTTAGTATATTGCCTCAGTCATAAGAAAGAATAGATTGATATATTAGGAGTAAAGTATGAAATACGATTATTTAGTAGTTGGTGCTGGTCTATATGGTGCAGTATTTGCACAGAAAGCAAAAGAAGCAGGAAAGTCTGTACTTGTTATTGATAAAAGACCAAATATTGCAGGGAATGTTTATACAGAAGAAGTAGAAGGAATTAATGTGCATGTTTATGGTGCACATATTTTCCATACGAATAATAAGGTGGTTTGGGATTATATTACAAAGTTTGCGGAATTCAATCGTTTTACAAATTCACCTGTAGCGAATTATAAAGGTGAATTGTATTCTCTTCCATTTAATATGTACACTTTTAATAAGATGTGGGGAGTGGTGACTCCAGAGGAGGCTGCCGCTAAGATAGAGGAACAAAAGAAAACGGCGGGTATTACCGAACCTAAGAATTTGGAGGAACAGGCAATCAGCCTTGTCGGTATCGATATTTATGAAAAGTTAGTAAAAGGTTATACAGAGAAGCAGTGGGGGAGACCTTGCCATGAGCTCCCAGCATTTATTATCAAACGTCTTCCAGTAAGACTTACCTTTGATAATAACTACTTTAATGCTCTTTATCAGGGAATTCCAGTAGGTGGATATACCAAGATGGTTGCAAATCTTTTAGAAGGAATCGAAGTTCGTCTTGGTGTAGATTATCTGGAAAACAAAGCGGAATATGACGCCTTAGCAGAAAAGGTAGTATATACTGGCGCGATTGATGCATATTTTGATTACAAACTTGGTGCTTTGGAATATCGTTCTGTACGTTTTGAAACCGAAGTATTAGATAAACCAAACTTCCAGGGAAATGCAGCAGTAAATTATACAGACAGTGAATCACCATACACTCGTATTATTGAGCATAAGTGGTTTGAGTTTGGAAAAGATGCCGATGGTAATGACCTTCCAAAGACTGTCATCAGCCGTGAATATAGTTCAGAATGGAAATTAGGAGATGAGCCATATTATCCAGTAAATGATGAAAAGAATGGCGCTTTATATGCACAATATAAGGAACTTGCTGACAAAGAAGAGAATATCATCTTTGGTGGCCGCCTTGGTGAATATAAATATTATGATATGGATGCTGTAATTGCAAGTGCATTAGATATGGCTGCTAATGAGTTGAAGTAATATAAACCATTGTTAATAGAAACAACCGTAAGATATTATAAGGAAACTTAAAATTACGGTTGTTTTTTTATGCATAGTATGATTTGATAGATTTAGAAGATTTTTAGCGAAGGAGAAGTAAAAAATGGGAAAAAACAAATTACGTTCGCGTGACGAGATTCCAGCAAAATATAAATGGAACATGCAGGATATGTTTGCCACAGATGAATTGTGGGAATCTGAGGCTCAGTTGGTGTTTGATTTAGCAAAAGAGATGGAATGCTATAAGGGCAGACTTTCTGAAAGTGCGGCTACTCTTTTAGAATTTTTGAAGAAAACAGACGAAGTGGGTTATCATGCTGTTCGTGTATATGTATATGCAAATCAGAAATATCACGAAGATACTGCGGTTTCTAAATATCAGGGTTATTCTGCAAAAGCAGATAATATTATGGTTGCTGTAAATAGTGCAACTTCATTTATGAATCCAGAAATTCTGGCTATGGATGAGGCTACATTAGAGCAGTTTTTCAAAGAT
>JAFQWG010000149.1 GCA_017407605.1 Agathobacter sp.
TATACTAAGCCCCGAACTGTTTCTTTGCATAATGCTGCTATCTGGGTCTTGCGCAATGGGACCTGTGAACCTGGTCAGGGTAGGAATACAGCAGCCATAAGCAGAACATCTCATGTGCCGCGAGGGTGCCTGGATGGTAGCATTATGCAAAGAAACTTTTTTACATAGTCCATACAAAATTTGGTAACACTAGAGAGGGGATAACCTCTCTTTTTTTATTGACAAAATATATGCAAAAAAATATGATTAAACAGTAAGTAATTTATCTATAGAAAGGAAAAATCATGAAAAAAATGATTTATTTAGATAATGCGGCTACTACTCGTGTATATCCTGAGGTAGTAGAAGCAATGACACCATATTTTACAGAGTATTATGGTAATCCATCAGCCTTTTATAGCTTTTCAAATACAGCGAGTAAGGCGGTGACAGAGGCGCGTCAATCGATTGCAAATTTAATTGGTGCAAAACCAGAAGAAATCTATTTTACAGGTGGTGGCAGTGAGTCTGACAACTGGGCATTGAAAGCTACGGCAGAAGCCTATGGCAAAAAAGGCAAACACATTATTACAACTACAATTGAGCACCACGCGATTCTTCATACCTGCCAGTGGTTGGAGAAGAATGGATTTGAGGTAACTTATGTGAATGTAGATGAAGATGGGATGGTAAAATTGGATGAGCTTGAAGCAGCGATTCGACCAGACACCATTCTGATTTCAGTTATGACTGCAAACAATGAAATCGGTACAATTCAGCCATTAAAAGAAATTGGTGAAATCGCGCATAAGCATGGTGTACTTTTTCATACAGATGCAGTACAGGCTTTTGCACATATTCCAATTAATGTGGATGAGATGAATATTGACATGCTCTCTGCTAGTGGACATAAAATCAATGGTCCAAAAGGCATTGGTGTGATGTATATTCGAAAAGGTGTAAAAATTTTATCCTTTGTGCATGGCGGAGCACAGGAACGACGACGTCGTGCCGGTACACATAATGTGCCTGGTATTGTAGGCATGGGAAAAGCAGTAGAAATTGCAGCAAATACAATGGAAGAAAAAGCAGCTTACATTAGCAAGATGCGTGATTACTTAATAGAGCAGGTGCTTAAAAAAGTACCATATGCAAGGTTAAATGGGCACAAAACAAATCGCCTGCCAAACAATGCAAACTTCTGTTTCCGATTTATCGAAGGCGAAGGAATGCTTATTTTATTAGATCAGGCGGGAATCTGTGGCAGCAGTGGTTCTGCTTGTACTTCTGGGTCTTTAGACCCATCGCATGTGCTTTTAGCGATTGGCCTGCCACATGAAATTGCACACGGTTCCTTGAGATTAACTTTATCCGAGGATACTACAAAAGAAGATATTGATTACACTGTAGACAAGCTTGCAGAGATTATTTCCAGACTCCGTAGTATGTCACCATTGTATGAAGACTTCGAAAAGAAGCAGAACAAATAATACTTTTAACGAAAAATAATTGATAGAAAAGAGAACAAACTATGTATAGCGAAAAAGTAATGGATCATTTTAATAATCCAAGAAATGTTGGAGAAATCGAAAACGCCAGCGGCGTTGGAACAGTAGGAAACGCAAAATGCGGAGATATCATGCGTATCTATTTGGATATTGATGAAAACCAGGTTATCCGTGATGCGAAATTTAAAACATTTGGCTGTGGTGCAGCAGTGGCTACAAGTAGTATGGCAACAGAGCTCGTAGTAGGCAAGACAGTACAGGAAGCGCTTCATGTAACCAATAAAGCCGTTATGGATGCGCTTGATGGATTACCACCAGTAAAAGTGCACTGCTCCCTTCTTGCAGAAGAAGCTATCCATGCAGCTCTTTGGGATTATGCGGAAAAGAATGGTATCGTAATTGAAGGCTTGGAAAAACCAGTAACAGATATCAGTGAACATGAAGAAGCAGAAGAAGAGGACTATTAGAAGAAGGTTCGTATGAAAAAGAAAGTAGTAGTAGGCTTATCCGGAGGAGTAGATTCTTCGGTAGCAGCATATTTATTGAAAGAACAGGGATATGATGTCATTGGTGTTACGATGCAGATTTGGCAGGAAGAAGACGTGTTTACTCAGGAAGAAGAAGGTGGATGCTGTGGTCTTTCGGCAGTAGATGACGCACGTCGTGTTGCTCAGCTTCTTGATATTCCATATTATGTTATGAATTTCCGGGAAGATTTCCAGAAGTCAGTTATCGATTATTTCGTAGATGAATATAAAAAGGGTTGTACGCCAAATCCATGCAATGCATGTAATCGTCGCGTAAAATGGGAAGCGTTGCTAAAACGTGCGAAAGAAATTGGTGCAGATTATATTGCAACAGGTCATTATGCTCGTATCAAACAGTTAGAGAATGGACGATACACCATTCAAAATTCTGTGACGGCGCAAAAAGACCAGACATATGCCCTTTATAATTTGACACAGGATCAGCTTGCATATACCCTTATGCCAGTTGGAGCATATACAAAAGATGAAATCAGAGAAATTGCAGAGCATATTCAGCTTCCGGTTGCACACAAACAGGATAGCCAGGATATCTGCTTTATTCCTGATGGTGATTATGCAGGATTTATAAAAAGAGAAACCGGGGCAGAATTTAAACTGGGTAATTTTGTGGACATAGAAGGTAATATCTTAGGTCAGCACAAAGGAATCATTCATTATACGGTTGGTCAGCGAAAAGGACTTGGGCTTACAGCACCAACACCTCTCTTTGTAAAGGAACTTCGTCCAGATGCCAATGAAGTAGTCATCTGCCAGTCGGAGCAACTCTTTGAAACAGAATGTTATGTCAAAGACATGAACTACATGGGCATGGCAGAACTTTCTATGGGTGAGGAAGTAGAGGCTATTGGAAAAGTGCGTTATTCTCATAAGGGGGCACTATGTAAACTCAGTCTTTTAGAAGATGGCCGAGTGCTTTGTCGTTTTGATGAACCACAGCGTGCCATGACACCAGGGCAGGCTGCTGTATTTTATAAAGACGATTATGTGCTTTGTGGTGGTACGATAGACCGTAAATAGAACGTTGAAAACTTAAGGGGGATTGTGTAAACAATCTCCCTTTGTGTTTAAAAGAAAGGAAATATTATATGGGAAAGATTTATAACAACGTATCCGAACTTATTGGCAACACTCCTCTTGTGGAGCTAAAACACATAGAAGAAAAATATGATTTGAAATGTCGTCTTTTAGCGAAATTAGAATATTTAAATCCAGCTGGTTCTGCAAAAGATCGTGTAGCAAAAGAGATGATAGAACAGGCAGAGCGTGATGGCAATTTAAAACCAGGCGCGACAATTATTGAGCCAACTTCAGGAAACACAGGAATTGGTTTAGCTTCGATTGCGGCAATCAAAGGATATAAATGTATTATCGTAATTCCAGATACCATGAGTGTAGAACGCCGTAATCTTATCAAGGCCTATGGTGCAGAAATTGTGTTATCTGATGGAGCTCTTGGTATGAAAGGATCAATTGCAAAAGCAGAAGAACTTCAAAAAGAAATCCCGGGAAGTTTTATTCCAGCCCAGTTTGATAACCCAGCAAATACAAATGCGCATCGTAAAACTACAGGTCCAGAAATCTGGCGAGATACCGATGGACGTATGGATATTTTTGTAGCAGGTGTGGGAACAGGTGGTACAATAACAGGTATTGGCGAATATTTAAAAGATATGAATCCAGCCGTAAAAGTTATTGCAATGGAGCCAGCCTCATCACCATTTCTTTCCAAGGGAACAGCAGGAGCACATGGCATTCAGGGAATCGGTGCAGGCTTTGCACCAAGCATCTTAAATCAGAATGTATATGATGAAATCATTACTATTGAGGATGATACAGCTATCGAATATGGAAAACTTGTAGGAACAGAAGAAGGATTCCTTGTTGGTATTTCATCTGGCGCAGCTCTTGCTGCGGCAGTAGAAGTTGCAAAACGACCAGAAACTGAAGGGAAGACTATCGTGGTACTTCTTCCAGACAGTGGAGATAGATACTATTCGACGAAGTTGTTTCAGTAAAATAATAATGCCCTGCACGTAATGCGCAGGGCATTATTATATTTAAATTTATTTCTTAATTCTTTCTACCAAATATGGAATTGCTTGTTCAAAGTTTACTCCATACCAAGGTTTCGCAGGGTCTTCTAATGTAAGGCGGATGCATTCAGCAGTATAATCAGCTGCAACCTTTACTGCTTCTTTCCATTCCATGCCATTCATCATAGCGCCTACGCAGGTGCTTGAGAAAATATCACCAGTTCCATGATAGCTTACTGGAAGTTTGTCATGTTCATAATAAGAGAATTCGTCCTTTTCTTTATCATATCCCATAACACCAGTTTTACCTTCTGCAAAGCTTACACCAGTAAGAATGCTGATTTTGGCGCCGAGGTCACATAAGCGATGAAGCAATTCTTTTACATATGCTTCATCATATTCTGTTTTGTATTCCATACTTGTCATAAAGCATGCTTCTGTAATGTTTGGTACAATGATGTCTGCTTTTGCACAAAGAGTTGCCATGTGTTTTGCAAAGGCTTCATCAAAGGCTGGGTAAAGTTTTCCATTATCTGCCATAGCAGGGTCTACAAAAAGAATATTGGAATCAGAATTAAACTGATCAAAGAAGTCTTTCATCAAATCAATCTGTTCAAAAGATCCCAGATATCCAGTATAAACTGCATCAAATTTAAAATCTTCTTCTTTCCAGTGGTCCGCAATTGGTTTCACCTGGTCGGTTAAATCCTTGCAGGTAAAGCGGGAAAACATAGTGTGTGTAGAAAGCACTGCTGTTGGTAAAATAGCAGCTTCTACTCCCATTGCAGAAATAATAGGAAGTGCTACGGTTAAAGAGCATTTTCCTACACATGATATATCTTGAATAGTTACAATTCTTTTCATTGGTGTTACCTCCGTTTTTAATTTATTATAAATATATTTGGTCTTGTTTCTAGTGTCAATTATAAAATAAATTTTAAGACCAGATTGTGGGTAATGTTTTTAATAAAGTGCATGCAAACGCAATTGAAAGAATAGGGAATATATGGTATGATATACAAGTCAAAATAGGGTTATTGTGCGGAGGGAAGGATATGTTTCAGAAGAAACAGAAAATTTATAGCGAAACTCAGGGCGTTTGTATTGTAGAAACAATCGTACAATTACCTGCAGGAAAGGGCGAAACCGTACCATATTATGTTTTAAAATCAGTATTTGATTCGTCAAAGGTTTCTTATATTCCTGTAAACAATCATCAGGTAAACTTAAGAGAGCTTTTTACAGAAGAGGAAGCAAGAGAACTTTTAAAAAATCCTGAACTTGAAAAGAATGAATTACTAAAAGCGGCAGTGGATTATGTGTTGCAATCAAGGGAGTAATTATGGCAAATTATCATAATAATCATTATAACAATGGCGGGCATAGCAGAGATAACCGCAACAGAGATTATCAAAATCGAGACAATCACAACAGAGATGGACATAATAGAGATAACCGAGAGAATAGAGACAACCAGGTGATTAATACTTTTGTGCTGGGCACAAAGGAATTGGATGATAAAAACGCTGAGTTTCAGTACGACAAAGGTTGGTATATCATCACAGACGTTGTAGGTGAAGAAAAGAGTGTGGTTTACAAATCAAAAAATGCACAGGAAGCCTACACGAAATGGAATGTCTATATCGGACGTAAAAAAGAACGTCCACAAAGAGCGGATAAAAACACAGAAAAGAGTGAATAAACTATACACTAACATCTGGCTAGATAGAAAGGTGGTGAGTGCATGTCATATACGGCCCTTTACCGTAAGTTTCGTCCTCAGGAATTTGAAGATGTAAAAGGACAGGAACATATCGTAACAACTTTAAAAAACCAAATAAAAGCAGACCGTATTGGACATGCATATTTGTTCTGTGGTACGAGAGGTACAGGAAAGACTACTGTAGCAAAGATTTTTGCAAAGGCGGTCAACTGTGAAGATCCAGTAGATGGAAGTCCATGTGGAGAGTGTGCAATTTGTAAAGCAATTGCAGATGGTTCATCAATGAATGTTATTGAAATCGATGCAGCTTCCAATAATGGTGTAGACAATATTCGTCAGATACGTGAGGAGGTAACCTATCGCCCTACCGAAGGGAAGTATAAAGTCTATATTATCGACGAAGTTCATATGCTTTCGGCAGGTGCGTTTAATGCGCTTTTAAAAACATTAGAAGAACCTCCTTCTTATGTAATATTTATTCTTGCAACGACAGAAGCACACAAAATCCCAATTACGATTTTGTCGCGTTGTCAAAGATATGATTTTCATCGTATTTCTATTGATACCATAGCAGGGCGTTTGATGGATTTGATGAAAGAAGAAAATGTTGATGTTGAAGAAAAGGCAATTCGCTATGTGGCAAAAGCGGGAGATGGTTCTATGCGAGATGCGCTGAGTCTTCTAGACCAGTGTATCGCATTCCATCTTGGTGAGACATTGACGTATGAAAATGTGTTAGAAGTGCTCGGTGCTGTAGATACTGAAATCTTCTCTAGATTACTAAGACAAATTATTAATAAAGATATTACTGGAGCCATTGGAACTTTAGATACACTTGTGGACGAAGGTCGCGAAATGGGACAGATGGTTACAGACTTTACATGGTATTTAAGAAATCTGCTTCTCATGCAAAGTTCTGATGATATGGAAGAAGTACTTGATATGTCAAAGGAACATATTGCAGCATTGAGAGAAGAAGCGGAGCTTGTAAGACCAGAAGTGTTAATGAGATACATTCGCATCTTCTCAGAGTTAAGTAATCAGGTAAAATACGCATCACAGAAACGCATATTAATTGAGATTGCAATTATCAAGCTGTGTAAACCTCAAATGGAAAAGGATTATGAATCTGTAATGGATCGACTTGCCAGTTTAGAGGCTAAAATTGCTAATGGAATTCCAGTAGCGCAGGCTGCTATAAATGGAAATGCGGGTGTAGTAGATTCTGTGTCGATAGATACACAAACACTAATTGAAAAGCCACAACTTCCAAAGGCAATTCCGGAAGATATCCAACAGGTAATTAAAAATTGGAAGCCCATTCTTTCAGAAATCGGCGCAATTACAAAAACTTATTTATCGAAAGCAGTTCCTTCTTTGGGTAATAGTGGGGAATTGCTGCTTGTATTGGATGATGAAAATGCATATGCATATCTTAACGAAAATCGTTCAGATTGCATTATCAATTTAAAAGATGTGATAGCAAAACGTATCGGTAAAGAAATTGAAATCTCAGTTCGAAAGAATGAAAACGGACTTTCTGCAAAGGAATCGGTTCCAGACTTAAGAGATTTAATTCAATTTGATATAGAAGAAGAAAATTTTTAATTTTAGGAGGAAATAGAAATGGCAAAAAGAGGTGGGTTCCCAGGTGGTATGCCAGGAAACATGAATAACCTTATGAAACAGGCCCAAAGAATGCAGCGCCAGATGGAAGAAGCGCAGAAGGCGATGGAAGAAATGGAAGCTACTGCTAGTGCAGGTGGTGGAGCTGTAGAAGTAACTGTTTCTGGTAAAAAAGAAATTTTGAAGGTAAAACTTACAGAAGATGTTGTTGATCCAGATGATATCGAAATGTTAGAAGATTTAATTGTAGCAGCAACAAACGAAGCGCTTCGTAAAATAGATGATGCTTCACAGCAGTCTATGTCAAAAATCACAGGAGGTCTTGGCGGTTTCTAGGCCAAGGACAAAATGGATTATTATAGTAAGCAGATATCAAAATTGATAGAAGAATTTTCATCTCTACCAGGAATTGGGGCGAAATCAGCACAACGACTTGCGTTTCATGTGCTTAATATGCCTCTTGAACAGGTAGAATCCTTATCTTCTGCAATTTTAGAAGCAAAAAAGAATGTAAAATACTGTAAATTCTGTTATACTCTTACAGATGATGATGTTTGCCCAATTTGTAAAGATACTGCACGTAACCATAAAGTGATTATGGTAGTGGAAAATACAAGGGACTTGGCAGCCTATGAAAAAACTGGCAAATTCGAAGGTGTATATCATGTATTACACGGAGCAATTTCGCCAATGCTAGGTATAGGTCCAAATGACATCAAGTTAAAAGAGCTGATGATTCGACTGGAACAGGATGTTGATGAAGTAATTATTGCAACGAATTCTAGCTTGGAAGGTGAAACAACAGCGATGTATATCAGTAAACTGATAAAACCAACGGGGATTAAGGTCACACGAATTGCAAGTGGTGTGCCAGTTGGTGGGGATTTGGAATACATTGATGAGGTGACTCTACTTAGAGCCCTCGAAGGAAGAACTGTTTTATAGACAACATAAGAAAGGGAAGAGAACATGACAAACTTAGAGCTCTCGAAAATCGCGAACGAAGTTCGCAAAGGCATTGTAAAATCAACACACAGTGCAAAGTCTGGACATCCAGGCGGATCCTTGTCAGCAGCTGACATTATTACCTATCTTTATTTCGAAGAAATGAATGTAGACCCTAAAAATCCAAGATGGGCAGATCGTGACCGTTTTGTGTTATCCAAAGGTCATGTAGCACCTGCGCTTTATGCAGCACTTGCTGAAAAAGGATTTTTCCCAAAGGAGGACTTGCTTACACTTCGTCACGTAGGTTCTTATTTACAGGGACATCCAGATATGAAAGGCATTCCAGGTGTTGATATGTCTTCTGGTTCTTTGGGCCAGGGTGTATCTGTTGCAGCGGGTATGGCTGTAGCGGCAAAACTTGACAACAAAGACTATCGCGTATATGCCCTTACAGGTGATGGTGAAATCGAAGAAGGACAGATTTGGGAAGCTGCTATGTTTGCAGGATTCCGTAAATTGGATAACCTTGTAGTTATCGTAGACAATAACAATCTTCAGATCGACGGAACCATTGAGGAAGTATGTTCTCCATACCCAATTGATAAAAAATTTGAAGCATTCAATTTCCATACAATCGTAATTGATGGCAATGACTTTGATCAGATTCGTGCAGCATTAAAAGAAGCACGCGAAACAAAAGGTCAGCCAACAGCAATTATTGCCCAGACCGTAAAGGGAAAAGGTGTATCTTTCATGGAAAACCAGGTTGGTTGGCATGGAGTAGGACCAAATGATGAACAGTGCAAACTGGCATTAGAAGAATTAGAGAAGGCAGGTGAAGCATTATGTCAGATGTAAAGAGAATCGCAACCCGAGACAGCTATGGTAATGCTTTAGTTGAAATCGGAAAAGAACATGAAGAATTAGTAGTATTAGACGCTGACCTTGCAGGCTCTACAAAGACAGGAATGTTCCAGAAGGTATTTCCAGAACGTCACATTAACTGTGGTATTGCAGAAGCAAATATGACAGGTGTTGCAGCTGGTCTTGCAGCAAGTGGAAAAGTTCCATTTATGAGTTCATTTGCTATGTTTGCTACAGCGCGTAACTTTGAACAGATTCGTAACTCTATTGGTTACCCACATTTAAATGTAAAAATTGGTGCTTCTCATGCGGGTATCTCTGTTGGTGAAGATGGTGCAACACATCAATGTTTGGAAGATATCGCGCTCATGCGTCAGATTCCAGGTATGGTGGTGCTTAATCCAGCAGACGATGTAGAAGCAAGAGCGGCTGTAAAAGCAGCCTTTGAATATGTTGGCCCTGTATATATCCGTTTTGGCCGTCTTGCAGTACCAGTAATCAATGATGAAGAAAGTTACAAATTTGAAATTGGAAAAGGTGTAGTCCTCAAAGAAGGTACAGATGTAACTATTTTTGCTACGGGTCTGGAAGTGTGTGAAGCAATGCAAGCAGCAGAGATGCTTGAAAAAGATGGTATCAACGCAGAGGTTGTAAACATTCATACAATCAAACCAATTGACAAAGAGTTGGTAATTGCATCTGCAACAAAGACGGGAAAAGTAGTTACTGTAGAAGAGCATTTCACAATTGGTGGCTTAGGAAGCGCAGTATGTGAAGTGTTATCTGAAAATGCACCAACAAAAGTACTTCGCATTGGCGTTGATGATAAGTTTGGTGAATCTGGTCCAGCTCTTGAGCTTATTCATAAATATGAATTAGATGCAGAAGGTATTTATAAGAAAGTAAAAGCTTTTGTAAAATAATAATATGATATATAAAACTGTCATACCAAAAGGTATGGCAGTTTTTTGTTGCACAAGCTTGCTGGCGTGAACGTCCGGTGGACGTTCATCTCAGTGTATAAAGGTTTCTTATTCACAAAAAGTGTCAAATTTCGAGTTTCTATTTTGTTAGCATGATGAAAAAAGGAGTGGACGAAATTATGATAGATATTGTGATGGATAAAGACAGAAATCTTAAAAATTTAAAACAGATTGGAACACCAAAGGAAGATGATAAGATTTACATAGAAAATTTTGCGTATGCCAAAATAAAAGAAAATAGTTACAAAGAGAAAAGGGTGTTTGTGCTTATGGGGCATACAGAACGTATGGAGGGGCGTTATGCGACGTTTGTAGAAGCGATTATTCCTGTGAAAGAAATAGACTTTTCTGGGGGTGTGCCTCGGTGGAATAATAGCACCTGGAGCGAAGTGTTTCGTGAAATTAAACGACTGTATGAGGATATGATTATCGTAGGTTGGGCAATTGATATAAAGGGTATGCTTCCAAGGATGACTCCGGAACTAGAGCGTGTACATAGAGAACATTTTGGGGGAGTACATCAACTCTTGTTTTTGCTAGATACATTAGAACAAGAAGAAACCTTCTATATGTATAAGGAGAATAAGGTAATTGCAAAAGATGGATTTTACATATATCATCGTGCACGCAAAAAGGAAGATGTGGAACAGATTCCAATTACAGTATTGCCAGAGCGAGAAAAGCAGAGAAGTAATGAAAGAGAAAAAGCATCTGGTGATTATGTTTTAAAAGAAAAAGAGGTTGCTTTAGAATTAGATGTATCAGAACTACAGCCGCATAAAGGTGGCCGTTACCGACAGATGATACAGGAAAAACAAACCCAAAAATCAAATGATAATGGAAATATAGGGCTTGCAATTGCGGTTGCCATGCTTGTTTTAGTAATTGGTATGGGGGTTTACGATAATCGAGATAATCTTTTTCAAAAAGGTGATTCGATTGAGGCTAATGTAATGCCTGAGAAGATTTCCACGGAAGCAGGGATTCTTATAGAAGAGGTAAATAATACTGAGGTTTCAGTAGAGTTGCTGCAAGATAATAAGGATGAAAGTACGGAAACGGTAATGGACATTATTCCGGTAGAGGTAATTTCTGGAGAAAAAAGACAAGAATAAAAAAATAATGTATACATGAAAATAATGTGATATAATGAGCCCAAGTGTTTTCGGAAGACGCTTCCAGATGTCGATAGAAAGGAAAGTGCTTGTGGCAGATACTAAGAAGAAAGATTTTAAAATGGTAGAAACTGACTACGAAGAATTGCATAAACAAAAAAGAGAGCGAAGCAAAAAGCTCGTAAAAAAAGGAATAAAGATTGCTTTGCTGGTATTTACTTTTGTGATAGTTATTGAGATTATCTATGCATTGAGAAGCTTCGATTCTTACGATGTAAGAAATGTGGTAGAAAGAAGTCGTAGTAGTGCGACTCAATATGTAAAGTTTAATGACTGTTTGCTGGAGTATAGCAATGATGGTGTTTCGTGTATAGCGGCAAATAATGAGGTGGTATGGAATCAGTCTTTTGAGATGATTTCACCTCAGGTCGAAATTTGTGGGGAATATTTGGTGGTATATGATGCTGGCGGGACCAAGATATTTGTGTTTACAGTAAGTGGTTTACAGAAAAGCATTGAAACATCATCTCCTGTTCAAACCGTTTGTGTTGCAGGGCAAGGTACAACGGCTGTACTGATGAAAGAAGATGGGAAATCACAGGTGAAATTATTCGATATAAAAGGCAAAGAGTTGGCTAATGGTGTGTTCTATGAAAAACAAGGGAGCTTTCCAATTGATATTGCGTTATCCCATGACGCAACAAAGTTGGCGGTGGATATGGTTGATGTTGGTAAGGGAAATGTAAGTACAACTATTCAGTTTTATAATTTTGGTTCGGTAGGACAAAGTGAAATAGATAATAACGTAGGAACCTATACATTTGAAAATTTGCTAGTACCTGAAATTGACTATGTATCGAATTCTAAGATGGTTGGAATTGGAACGGGAAGGATTCTTGTTTTTGATGGAGCACAAAGACCTAAAGTTTCAAAAGAAATTGTGATAGAAGAAGAGATTTTAAGTTGTTTTTATAATGATAGTTATATAGGGGTTGTATATGATAATGTAGAAGAGGAAAAATATTGTCATGTTGAGGTTCTGGATTTTTACGGAAGAACAGTGATGGAAAATGATATAGATATCGTATATGATGAGGTGGAATTTCTGGCAAATAATGAAATTTGTGTTAGAAACGCAATGGAATGTCAGATATTTACAACACATAGCATAAAGAAGTTTGTTTATACATTTGATAAAGAGTTATTTAAAATACTATCTGGAGATAATGGGGAAAGTTATACCTTTATTTTCAAAGATACAATAGAAGAGGTGAAGTTAAGATGAATTATTTGTTGATAGCAGTATTGGTCCTTTTAACGTGGAGTGTGTTAGATGGATATAGAAAAGGCTTTATGAAGACAATTTTTTCATTGATTTCGTGGGTTTTGGTGTTGGTAATTTGCAATGTTGCAACTCCAAAGGTTGCGGATTTCTTGGTAGAAGAAACAATGATAGATGAAACAATTGCAGGAGCAATTGCAGTGGAACTAAAAGAGATGATTGCAAATAGCGATATTTCGCAAATCGAACAAAGTATTCCGGCGGAGTTAAGAGAGAGTTTGTTTGGACAAGGTGGAAGTATTCAGAATGCACTCGCTACTGGTGGCGAGGAATGGATAAATTCATCTTCTATCATATATACAGTGGTAAGTGTGTTTGCATTTATAATAGTAGCGGCTGTTTCTCGTGTTTTAATGCTTCTGGTAAATGTGTTTTTGGGAATTGCGTCAAAACTTCCGATTATAGGTTCGGTAGATAAATTATTAGGATTTGTATGTGGTGGAGTAAAAGGTCTTCTCGTTTGCTGGGTGTTATTAGCGGTTGTAGGAGTGTTGTCTTTAACGGGATCAAATCCAGAATGGGCAGTATATATATCACAATCGCAGTTGCTTACATGGATGCAGGATAACAATTTTATTTTGAATATGCTTGTATTAGGGCAATAATTCTTGTGAAAGTGAACAATTTATAGAGTCAAAATTGGGGTATCTCAAGTCAACGAAAACAACATCTTGTGGTATGAAAATTTCTTTGAAAAAAATGAAATTTTATTGTTGACTTTGGGATACCCTTGTGCTACTATTACAAAGCTGACTCGCGAAACACATTGGATTGTAGATTTCAAGAGTTGCAAAAAAATTAAAAAAGCTGTTGACATGAACGAAATGCTGTGATATATTTATCAAGCTGTCGCAAAAACAACAGCAATGAACATTGATAACTAAACAGTGAAAAACCTTGAAAGATTCAAATGAATTTCAAGTCTAAATCAAAAAGATTTAGCGAACGTTTCGATCTTATGATTGAAACCCTTTAAACAGTAAATTCAGATTATATTTTCTGAATAATGTAAAAGCCAGTTTAGACTGGCCGATTAAACTTTTAACATGAGAGTTTGATCCTGGCTCAGGATGA
>JAFQWG010000150.1 GCA_017407605.1 Agathobacter sp.
AACATGAGTTTTTTAGGTTTAGATGCATATGAACTCTTAAAAGAACAAGAGTTAAAAGACATAAATTCTAAAGGCTATATCTTACGTCACACAAAAAGTGGTGCAAGAATTGCCTTGATTTCAAATGATGATGACAATAAGGTGTTTTACGTGGGATTTCGTACACCACCAGAAGATGAGACAGGTGTGCCACATATTATTGAGCATACTGTTCTTTGTGGTTCAGACAAGTTCCCAGTAAAAGATCCATTCATAGAATTAGCAAAAGGTTCGCTCAATACATTTTTAAATGCGATGACATATCCAGATAAGACGATGTATCCAATTGCGAGCTACAATGACCAGGATTTTAAAAATCTAATGGACGTATACATGGATGCTGTATTTCATCCAAATATTTTAAAATATGAGGAGATTTTCAAGCAGGAAGGCTGGCATTATGAATTAGAAGATAAAGATGCACCTATTACGATTAATGGTGTAGTTTACAACGAAATGAAAGGCGCGTATTCTTCACCAGATGAAAGTTTACAGAAGTGTATTTTTGAAGCACTTTTCCCAGACAATACGTATAGTAAAGATTCTGGTGGAAATCCAGATTTTATTCCAGACCTTACTTACGAAGATTATATTGGATTTTATAAAAAATACTATCATCCATCCAATTCCTACATCTATCTCTATGGCGATTTTGATATCAAAGAACGCTTAGAATTTATAGATAAAGAATATCTTTGTCAGTATGATTCGATAGAAGTAGATTCTGCAATTAAAGCGCAGAAACCATTTGGAGAAGTAAAATTTGTAACAGAGAAATATCCAATCGCATCTGATGAAAGTGAAGAAGATAACACCTACTTGGCATATACTAAGGTGGTAGGAAATATCATGGATATCACACTTTGTCAGGCTTTTGCAATGCTGGATTATGCTTTGGTAAGTGCACCAGGAGCACCAGTGCGACAAGCTCTTATTGATGCAGGCATTGGACAGGATGTTTATGGTTCATTTGATGAGGGATTATATCAGCCTACCTATACAATTTATGCGAAAAATGCAAATGCATGTGATAAAGACCGCTTTGTAGAAATTATCGAAAGTACATTGAAAAAAACAGTAGAAGAAGGTGTAAACCAGACCTCGATTTTGGCCGCAATCAATAGTGCTGATTTCCGTTTCCGTGAGGCTGATTATGGACATTATCCTAAGGGACTTTTATATGGTCTTGCTTGTATGGATGGTTGGCTTTTTGATGATATGGAAGCATTTACACATTTGGAACTCTTAGATATTTATGCATATCTTAGAGAGCAGGTGGGTACAAGTTATTATGAAGATTTAATCAAAGAGTATCTTTTAAATAATACACATGGTGCAGTCATTGCGTTAGAGCCAGAAAAAGGATTGAATCAGAAAACAGAAGAAGCATTAGAAGAAAAACTTGCAGCTTACAAGGCTACGTTTTCTGAGGAAGAGTTAGAAAAACTTATCGCGGATACAAAACACTTGGAAGAATATCAGGAGGAACCATCTCCAGAAGAAGATTTGCTCAAGCTTCCAATGCTAAAACGTGAAGATATGAGAAAAGAAGTATTACCACTTTCCAATATTGAAGAGCAAATTGGAAATATAAAGGTAGTACGTCACGATGTGTTTACAAACGGCATTGATTATGTGTCATTTTTATTTGATGCAGAAGATATTGAAGCAGAAGATATTCCATACATGGGCTTCCTGCGAAATATATTAGCTTTTGTAGATACGGAAAGCTATAGTTTCTCAGAACTTACCAATGAGATTAATATTCACTCTGGCGGTATCTCCAGTGGGCTTGGTGTATATCCTGATTCAAAAGTGAAGGATAAATACCATATCAAATATGAGTTCCGTTTGAAAGTGCTAGAGCATGAATTAGAAAATGCACTTGGACTTATGAAAGAGATTATTTTATCTTCCAAGATAGATGATGTGAAGAGACTGACAGAAATCGTGGCTCAGACCAAGTCGCGTTTGCAGTCGGTGCTTAGCAGTTCTGGACATGTGGTGTCTGCAACCAGAAGTATGGCTTACTTTTCACAGTATGCATATTTCCAGGATGCAACGACTGGTATTGCTTATTATGATGAAGTATGCAAGATGGATGCTCAGATGAAAGAAAATCCAGAAGTTGTAATTGAAAGACTTCGCAAAGTGATGAATCTTATGTTTGGACAATCAAGACTTATGATGAGCTACACAAACGTAGAGGATAGTTATAAAAAGGCAGTTCCTGCTTTGTCAGAATTTATCAAATCACTTCCTGCTGGAACACAAAAAGGGGAAAGCACACGACTTGTTTTAGGAAAGAGAAATGAAGCATTTACCGATGCATCTGCTATTCAATATGTATCACGTTCCGGTAACTTTGTGGAAGAAGGCTTTGCATACAATGGGGCACTGAATATTTTGAAGATGATCTTAAACTATGATTATCTTTGGATGAACATTCGTGTGAAAGGTGGTGCATATGGATGTATGAGTTCGTTCCTTCGTACAGGAGAATCATACTTCACTTCTTACCGCGATCCAAATCTTCGCAAGACTAATGAGGTATATGATGGTATTCCTGCATATCTGCGTGAGTTTACGGCAGATGAAAGAGAAATGACAAAATACATCATTGGAACATTAGGTAGTATGGATACACCACTTTATCCAGAAGGAAAGGGCCATCGTTCCATGACTGCATATTTAAAGAATTTGAATATAGAAGAATTGCAGCGCGAACGTGATGAGATTTTAAATGCAACGGAAGACGATATCAGAGGACTTGCAGATTTAATTGAAGCAGTATTAAATGGACAAAACTTCTGTGTACTAGGTAATGAAACTAATATCCGAAAAGAAGGGGATATGTTCTTAAATATCAGAAGTTTAAACGAATAAAGATAAGGGTGAAAATATGAACGCAAATTTTAAATCAGGTTTTGTAACCATTATTGGCAGACCAAATGTAGGAAAATCAACACTGATGAATAAGCTCATTGGTCAAAAGATTGCCATCACATCGAACAAACCACAGACAACACGTAACCGTATCCAGACAGTATATACGGACATGGAAAAAGGTCAGATTATTTTCCTTGACACACCAGGTATCCATAAGGCAAAGAATAAACTTGGTGAATATATGGTAAATGTTGCGGAAAAGACTTTGAATGAGGTGGATGTGATTTTATGGCTTGTAGAACCATCCAACTTTATTGGAGCAGGCGAGCAGCATATCATCGAACAGCTTAAAAAAGTAAATACACCAGTTATTTTGATTATTAATAAAGTGGATACTGTAGATAAGGATGCGGTGTTTGAATATATCGATACTTACCGTAAAGTATACGATTTTGCAGAAATTATTCCGACCTCAGCACTTCGTGGAAATAATACTGACGACATCATCGACAGTATTTTCAAGTATTTGACTTATGGTCCACAGTATTATGATGAGGATACAATTACGGATCAGCCAGAACGTGCAATTTGTGCAGAAATCATCCGAGAAAAAGCTTTGCATGCTTTAAGTGATGAGATTCCACATGGTATCGCAGTTGGTATCGACCAGATGAAAGAAAGAAAAGGTATCATTGATATCGATGCAACTATCGTATGTGAAAGAGATTCACACAAGGGTATCATCATTGGAAAACAAGGAGCAATGCTCAAAAAAATTGGTACTAATGCAAGGTATGAAATGGAACGCCTTTTGGATACCAAGGTTAATCTTAAACTTTGGGTTAAGGTAAAGAAAGATTGGAGAGATAGTGATTTCTTAATTAAGAACTTTGGCTATCGTGAAGACCAATAAGTAATTTCCATTTTTTCTCGGGGATATTTAAAGTCACATTGCAAAACCTAACAATAATAAGTGGAGGGAAATGCAATGGAGAAATCATGGGAAAACTTTTGGACAACTGGAAAAGTTGAAGATTATCTGTCTTATCGAAATGCAGAAAAGGAAGAAAGGGTACATGGGACAGTCGGTGATTGTAACGGGAATGGTCTTAAATGCCATGCCGATATCAGAATACGACAAGAGAATAACGATTTTAACCAAAGAGAGAGGTAAAATAACTGCATTTGCCAGAGGCGCTAGACGAACTAACAGTCAGCTTCTGGCAGCCACAAACCCTTTCTCATTTGGAGAATTTGAACTTTTTGAAGGGAAAAGTTCTTACAATGTATCCAAGGCCACTATACATAATTATTTCCGCGAACTGACTTTGGATGTAGATGCGGCGTATATGGGGTTTTATTTTCTGGAATTTGCTGATTATTTCTGTCAGGAAAATAATGATGAAAAAGAAATGTTAAAACTTTTGTACCAGTCACTTCGAGCATTGGAAAGTCCTGCATTTAGTAGTGAATTTGTACGTGTAGTTTTTGAATTAAAAGCAATGACAGTAAATGGAGAAGGACCAAGCGTCTTTTCTTGTATGCATTGTCATAAAACAGAAAATCTAGAATATTTTTCTGTTTGGCGAGGTGGGATTTTTTGCCCAGAATGTAAGCATGGACAAAAGACCAGAAAGGTACATGAGTCTACACGTTATGCGATGCAGTATATTGTGTCGTCTAGTATTGAAAAATTGTATACCTTTCAGGTGTCAGAAGAAGTGTTAAAAGAACTCAAAAAAATTATGAGAGATTATTTAAATACCTATGTAAAGCATAGTTTCAAGTCTTTACAAATTATTGATGAACTTATATAATGGATTGGATTATTAGTTGTTTGGAGGTTGTAATGAGTAAAGAGACGACGAAAAAACGTAGTCAATCTGCAAAACAAGGAACTCAGACAAAGAAAAAGCCAGGCCCACAGGTAAAAGCCAAGGCAAAGGCAAAAGCACGACAGAGACAAAAACAAATGCTTATGATAATGATTGGACTTGTAGCAATTCTTTTGCTTGTAATCGTTGCAGCATTATTCTTGTCAGGCTCAATTGGTGGTAAATCAGCAGATAGTAACTTCGTTTACATATTAGAGAATGAAAAAATCGTTTCAACCAATATAGAAGCCTTTGATGAAAATCATTATAGTAAGAGTGAATTAAAGTCTTATATGAAAGATACTATCAAAGACTATAACGAAGAAAACGGTAGTGGCTCTGTAAAACAGAGATCCTTAAAAATAAAAAATGGTGTAGCAACTTCAGTACTTCAGTACAAAAATGCAGATGTGTTTGAAGATTTCTATGGCAGAGAACTTTTTGTAGGAACCGTTCCGGAGGCGATTGGTGTTGGGTACAGTTTTGATATTCCATTTGCAAGTGTAAAAGGCAGTGTTATTACAGAATGTACCAACGAAAAATTCATTGGCGATGATACTTATAAAGTAGCTATTATAAAAGCAAACACAAAAGTGAAGGTAGAAGGCGAGATTTATTTTATTTCTACTGAAAATATTGCTGAAGTTGGAAATGACTACGTTGTTATTAAAGAAGGCGCAGTACTTGAGATGGAAGCCGTAGACAGCACTGAAAGTACAGAAGTTGTAAGTGAAGATGACTTATTAGAAGACGGCGGCTTGGTATTTGATTTCGGCGAAGAAGAAATTACAGAAAGTGAATATTCAGAAACCTATACTTACATTATATATAAGTAAGTT
>JAFQWG010000151.1 GCA_017407605.1 Agathobacter sp.
TATCATACAGCAACAGGCAGTAACAGGGCAAGCAGTTTATAAAGAAATCCCTATCTATCTTGTAGTCCTTTGATTAAGAGAAGGCAGGATAGAGAGGGACTTTTTATATAGGTTTTTATGGGTAATCATATCTGCTTGTTGGTCTTTGGTCGTGTTCGTGATGACGTGTCTCGAGATGGATATCATCAGTAGTACGTCCGTGGTTATAAGGTGGAAGTGGTGCATCGCCTACGGATATGGAATTTTCTGGATGAACTGGTGGGAGATAATGATAGAGTTCCTGATAACTTTCTGCCTCAAATTCGTTGTGCGCTGGTGTTGGGGTAAGGCCAGTACAGTCATGGTTGCTGCCTGAGTAGAGATAGTCTTCGTCTTTTTCTGGGGCTTCTGCTTCGAGTGGATGTAAATTTTCGTTTTTTAGCATAATGGGAAACCTTCCTTTCAGATTTATGATTTGAGTTTAAGATGATAGTAATCCTCAAATATTAATTATAGTGTTCCCAATATGCTTGAAATCATAACAAAAATAAAAAGGCGTGTAGATTTCTCTACACGCCAAGATTTTTTATAATTATCTGTTGTTGATGATTTTTGTAAGTTCAACTGGATCAACGATTTTGCCATCTTTGTATACACGCATGTTACCAGAAGCGATTTCGTCGATAAGGATTACTTCGTCATTGTTGTAACCAAACTCGAATTTGATATCCCAAAGGTCAAGACCAAGTGTCTTTAAGTCATCTGCAACGATTTTTGTAATAGCAAGTGTCTGTTCTTTTAAGCTTTCGAACATAGCTGGTGACATAACGCCAAGAGCTACAAGACCTTCGCCTGTTACGAGTGGATCGCCAAGAGCGTCATCTTTGAATGTACATTCTACATATCCACCTTCTAATACTGTACCATCTTCGATATATTTGCCATATCTGCGGATGAAGCTACCTGTTGCAACCTGACGGCAGATTACTTCAAGACCATGACCGAATACTGTTGCTGGAAGAACTTCCATAGTAGCGTTTTCTACGTCTGCGCTTACATAGTGAGTTTTGATACCAGCTTCTTTTAATAATTCAAAGTAGTGGATAGATGTGATGAGGTTTGCTTTACCAATACCTTCGATTGTTAAACCTACGCTGTTTTCACCTGGATCGAAAACACCATCTTTTCCTGTACAATCGTCTTTAAATTTGAGTAATACGTTGCCATTTTCAAGTTTGTATACGTCTTTTGTTTTACCTGTATAAATTTTTTCCATCTTTATCAATCTCCTTATATGTAAGATGCGTTAGAAATAACATAGATACTTTACCACTTTTTTCTCCAAAAAAAAATATTTTTTTTCAAAGTTTTGTGTATTTTTTTGAAATTTTTTTATTAATATGGCTTATGATTAAATATTCCTCAGAATAATACATTTTTTATTAAATTGTAGTATGCAATATTGGGAAAAAGTAGTATAATTACTATATATGTATTTGGGAGGGAGTTTACGATGGAAAAAAGTAAAAAAGCACCAAAGAAAGTAAAGAAAAATACTAATAAGAAAGCCATGAGCATTGGGGTAAAAGTATACGGGATGCTAGTCATTTTGATTGCATCTTTTATGTTTTACAACGTAATATCCAATACTGGTATGAATGAGGCTAAGAACTCTATTGAAAGACTTTCTGCTTCTTACATGAAATTGCAGGAACACAATGAAGTTGTTAGTAGAAATGTGGCTGAGATTCGTCTTTATAGTAATCTAATCGTAATGATGCCAGATGAAAACAGCGCAATGCAGATGGCAAAATTGGTGCCAGGTTTCATTGAGACAATCGATGAATCATTGGATGCAATGACTGTAGTGACACAGAAACTTGGTGATAAACAAATCACTATGCGCTTAGAGTTGTACAGAAAGCATCTTGCATTGTTAGAGGAAAATATTTCAACAACAGCGAATGCACGTCTAAGTGGTGACATGGCAGGTGCGGCAGCTTCAAATGGAAAGATGCGAGACATTGTTATGGAAATGCAGGTTGCACAGGATGACTTCGTAAGTGCACTTAATAAATCTGCATCTGGGGAAGCAGCAAGAGGTTTGAATTCTGTACAGAATATTCAGAACAACGCTTTGATTATTAATATTATAATTATGCTTATAGCTGTAGTTATTGTTATAGTATTTAGCCGTTCTGTAATCAAACCAGTAAATAAAGCGACCAATAAAGTAAATGAAATTATCAAGGGCATAGAAGCTGGAGAAGGTAACCTTACAGAGAGACTTGAAGTAATGAGTCAGGATGAAATCGGTCAGTTATCAACTGGTATTAACCGCTTCCTGGATCAATTACAGGGTATTATGGTGAAACTTCGTGGAAGTTCTGAAGGTATGAATCTTCAGGTTAACAATATGAAATCAAATATTGTTAGCTCAGAAGGTAGCGCTAGTGATGTTTCTGCTACAATGCAGCAGATGTCAGCTAGTATGGAAGAAATCTCTGCTACACTCGACACTATTGCAGCTGGTTCAAGAGATATGTTAGAGTCTGTTCATGATATGAAAGGCCTTGCAAAAGAAGGTGTAGATGTAACAGATACAATCAAAGTCAAAGCAGAAGATATCCGTAAGGATGCTTTAAATAGTAAAGAAAATACAATCAAGATGATTGATGAAAATAAAGAGCTTCTTGAAGTGGCAATCGAAAACAGCCGTAGCGTAGACAAGATCAATGAACTTACAAACGATATCTTAGGTATCGCAAGTCAGACAAACCTCTTAGCATTAAATGCTTCTATCGAAGCAGCAAGAGCTGGTGAGGCAGGTAGAGGCTTCGCAGTAGTTGCTGATGAAATCCGTGAACTTGCAGAACGTTCTAAAGATACAGCAAACAATATTCAGGAAATCAGTAAGTTAGTAACAGAAGCCGTAGGAGCACTTGCTTCTAATGCAAATGAAATGCTTAACTTCATCGATGGAACAGTATTATCTGACTACGATAAGTTAGTAGACGTAGCAAACCAGTACTATGCTGATGCAGATCAGTTAGATGGTATGATGGATGTTATCGACAATAAATCAGCAGAACTTGAAGAAAACATCACAAATATCAACGAAGGTATTGATGGTATCAACACAGCCGTAGATGAAAGTGCTCAGGGTGTAACTCAGGTAGCAGACAACGCATCACAGCTTGTAGAGATGCTTGGCAACATTCGTAATGATGCAGAAAGCAATCAGGAAATTTCGGATGAATTGTCAAATGAGGTAAGTCAGTTTAAACATATCTAGTTAAATATAATTAAAATCATGTGGGCTCGCTATTGCGAGCCCATGTTTTTTGCTTTTAGAGGGGCAATTCTTTCTTGCTGAGAGTGATTTTTTAATGTTTTACGGAAAAATCCTCCATATGAAGAGCTATTTTTCTGTATATGCCGAAATTCACATTTGAGAGACTAACTTTTGGGGCTTAATCGGCATATACAGAAAAATCGATTTCCTATGCCGTAGCTTTTAAAGAAATGCCGGTATACAGATGTAGTCTTTTTACATATGCCGAAATTGACCCAGTCATGCTCCATAATAATGTAGTTTTGTACATGGAGAAATAAAAAAATCTCTATATGCCGAAAACTAGAAAAGATTGCTTTACATATCATGAATAATATGGTTAAATCAATAAAAAATAGTTAGGAGGCGTTTTTACGACATACGAAAATATGTGTTTAGAAAGCCAACGGCTGGATGAACAAATCAATTCTTTACTTTCTCAAATCAGTTGTCTCCCAGAGGGAAAACTTGTCTGTACTAAAGATCGAAATCAATGCTACAAATGGTATCGAAGTGACGGCCATGAATCAGTGTATATCCGCAAAAAAGACAGAAAACTAGCAGAGCAATTAGCAATCAAGAAATATTTGTTATTGCAATTAGACGACCTACAAAGTGAAAAAAGAGCAATAGACTATTATCTACGTCATCATTCCTCGAGCAAATCAGAGGAATTGCTAACGAATGAATCTGAATATCGAAATCTTCTCTTACCACATTTCGAACCAAAGTCTGAACGAATTTCCAAGTGGATGAATTCAGAATATGAAACAAATCCAAAGTTCCCAGAACAGAAACTACATAAGACCAGCTCAGGGATATTAGTACGATCCAAATCAGAAGCACTAATTGAAAGGGCGCTATTTGAAAATAGAGTTCCTTTTCGTTATGAGTGTGCTTTAGGATTAGGGAGCGTGATAATATATCCAGATTTTACAATTATGCATCCGGTTACAGGTGAAATTTTTTACTGGGAGCATTTTGGAATGATGGATAATCCTAGATACGTGAAAAATACTGGTGAAAAATTACAATTATATATGACGCATGAAATTATCCCATCCATAAATTTAATCACAACTTATGAGACTATCAAGAAACCATTAAGTTATAAAGATGCAGAGAAAATTGTTGAAGAATACTTCCTTTAATTCATAAGGTTTACAAGAATTATTTTTTTGTTTAAAATAATGTAAAACATGACAAGTTAAAGGAAGAATGTCACATGAAATTCGGAGTATCCGCCCTTGATAAAGCATGGGCAAAAGTCGAAAAAGATGAGAGTGCTTTTGTTACCAAACAATTGAACAAAGAGGAAACAAAGTTAAACAAACTCTTGGAAGATAAGGTGCCAAGTGGTTTGCAAAATACATTAGATGCAGCTTTTGCAAAGGCATTTCATACTGTGTTTGAAAAAGGTACAGATCTCATCGAAAAAACCTATAAAAAGGGCGATATCGAAAAGGATTATAAGATTAATGCGTATGCAGCATCTGTAAAAGAGAACAAAAAGACATTGAAAGCCTTTTCAAAAAAAGCTTCTGGTGCAGGCACATCAAACCTGCTTATTTCTGGTGCTTCTGGTATTGGTATGGGTGTGCTTGGAATTGGGATTCCCGACATTGTAGTCTTTACCAGTCTGATGCTTCGTAGTGTATATGAGATTAGCTTAAATTATGGCTTTGATTATAAAAGTCCAGATGAGAAAAAGTTTATCCTTCTTTTGATTCAGGGTGCGGTATCACGTGATACCAGACTTCTAAAGATTAATGATGAGTTAAATCATTATATGGAACATGGGACATTTATCTCGGCAATTCATTTGGAAGAGTGTATCAAGGAGACTGCAGCATGCTTGTCAAAGGAACTTCTGTACATGAAATTTTTGCAGGGGATTCCAGTTGTGGGCGCTGTAGGTGGCGCTTATGATGTGGTGTATATGAAGCAGGTGAATAAGTTTGCGGAATTGAAGTATAGAAGAAGATTTTTGATGGGGAAGAAAAAGTATAATAGTATATAAGTCCAAGTGCGGTCCAAGTCAGATGAGGCTCGATGGAATATCGTCCAAGTGCGGTCCAAGTCGCTGCTACGCAGCAGTCAGTTGCTTCGCACCTGAGACTTGGACACAATTTGGCTATCGCCAAATTTCGCGAAGAAAAAATAAACGGCGTTGCAAGCTAGCTTGCACGCCGTTTTCTTTTTCTTCTCTCACTTGGACTCTTAGTCGTTTGTGTAGTTATCAAAATAACCCTGAATAAGGATTACTGGTGTTCCTTTGTCGCCGGAACCTGATGTAAGGTCACAGAGGGAACCGATAAGGTCTGTTAACTGTCTTGGTGTTGTACCCTGAGATGCCATGTTTCCAACTAAGTTATCCTGTTTTGATTTGATACTGTTAGAAATAGCTTCTTTTAATTCTGCACCACTAAGGTTTGCAAAATCATTATCTGCAAGGTATTTGAGTTTTAATTCGTTTGGTGTACCGATAAGGCCATCTGTAAATGCTGGAGATACTACAGGGTCTGCAAGTTCCCAGATTTTTCCCTGTGGATCTTTGAATGCGCCATCACCGTATACCATAACTTCTACGTGTTTGCCAGTCTTTTCTAAGATCTGAGCCTGGATAGCAAGAACGAGATCTTTACATTCCTGTGGGAATAATTTGATCTTGTCTTCTGTAGATTTGTTTGATCCAAGTAAACCGTATTTTGCGTTGAAGCCGCTTCCGTTTACAGATGCTGTAAGGATGTCGTCAAGACCACATACTACTTTTGCACCGTTTTCACGGAGAATACGTTTTGTTCTAACACGTGTATGAATATCACAGTTGATTACACAGTCTGTATATTTTAAGATTTCTCTTGGATTGTTTGCGAAGATAACCTCTACTTCAGCACCAGCTTCTTTTACGATGCTTGAGTAGTATTCTACGTAATCAACACCTGTAAATTCATGAACATTTTCACCAAATAATTCACGATATTTTTCTAATGTAAGTACATCAGAGTATGGGTTGATACCAGCGTCATCTAACTGGTCATATGTTAAAAGTGCGTTACCTACTTCGTCACTTGGGTAGCTGAGCATAAGAACAACCTTCTTAGCGCCCATTGCAATACCTTTTAAGTTGATAGCGAAGCGGTTACGGGAAAGGATAGGGAAAATAACACCTACAGTTTCTCCACCGAGTTTTGCTTTTACGTCATCTGCAATATCCTGAACGCTTGCGTAGTTACCCTGAGAACGAGCAACGATTGATTCTGTTAATGCGATAACGTCTCTGTCACGAAGTTCAAATCCTTCGCTTTCAGCAGCTTCTAATACACTGTTAACAGTCATAGCCACAAGATCGTCACCTTCACGGATGATTGGACAACGAATACCTCTTGAAACAGTTCCAACTTTTCTTTCCATATTTTTTACCTTCTTTATATATAAATTATATTTTGGATGACCCATAAATACATTATGTATTATAAAACCTAATAGGACGCTACGCAAGAAAAAACGAAAAGTTTTTACAAAAAAAATTTCCCGTGGTAAAATAAGGATAACGAATTATAATGAGGGGGTATGCAGTATGGCATCCAATGATATGAAGGATAAAATTGAGCTTTTTGAACATATGCCGATTCCGAAAGCGGTAGCACAGTTGTCGATTCCGATTATTATCGGTTCTTTGGTTTCTATTATCTATAATCTGGCAGATACATTCTTTGTGGGTATGTTAAATGATCCAATTCAGAATGCTGGTGTTACTTTGGCTGCACCAGTTATGCTGGCATTTAATGCGATAAACAATCTTTTTGGTGTAGGTGCATCAAGTATGATGAGCCGTGCTATGGGGCGAAAGGATTATGATACCGTACATAAGAGTTCTGCATTTGCATTTTGGTGTGCACTGTTTAGTGGTGTTCTTTTCTCAGTACTTTGTACCATATTCAAAAATCCGCTAATCAGTTTACTGGGAGCAAATGAGATTACGTGGAAATCTACTTATGATTATATGTTCTGGACCGTAAACTTAGGTGCGGTTCCAGCCATCTTAAATGTAGTTATGGGATACATGGTTCGTTCCGAAGGTGCATCGCTGCATGCAAGTATCGGTACTATGAGTGGATGTATTTTAAATATCATTTTGGATCCATTCTTTATCCTGCCTTGGGGACTTAATATGGGCGCTGCTGGTGCTGGTATGGCAACCTTTATTTCCAACTGTGTGGCATGTTTGTACTTCCTCGTTCTTTTATATTTAAAACGCAAAACGACTTTAGTAAGCATCAAACCAAAGCATTTTTCACTCGACCCTGCTGTCGTAGGCGGTATTTTTGCAGTAGGTATTCCTGCCTGCATCCAGAACCTGCTTAACGTAGTAGGCATGACGATTTTAAATAACAAGATGGCTTCTTACGGAGCAGATCCTGTTGCAGCAATGGGAATCGTACAGAAGATTAATATGATTCCACTACAAATCGTGCTCGGTGCTTCTCAAGGTATTATGCCTCTGGTAAGTTACAATTATGCGAGCCGCAACTACAATCGTATGAAGGAAGCATATTTCTTTGCACTCAAAGTGGCAATGGTGTTCTGTTTTGCAATTGTCGCAGTTTACTATATTGGTGCAGGTGCTATCACAGGTATGTTTATTGATACCCAGTCGGTAATTGATATCGGTACCAAATTGCTTCGTGGATTTAGTATAGGACTTCCATTCCTGATTATTGACTTTATAACAGTAGGTGTTTTCCAGGCTGTTGGTATGGGCAAGTACGCATTATTCTTTGCCATCGCGAGAAAAATATTATTAGAAATCCCAGCAATCATTGTGTTGGATGCATTATTCCCATTATATGGTATGGCTTATTCACAGTTTGTAGCAGAATTTGTGTTGGCAGTAATTGCTATTATGGTAATGGTAAAACTCTTCAAGCGCTTGAATTTGGAAGCGTCAGAAAAAATTGAAAAAATGTAAATCTTATGATTGATTTCTGATAAATCAAGTACTATAATTACTACATTAAAAAATTGCAAACAAGGTAATCTAGGAGGTTATTATGGATTCAAACAAGAGACCTGAAAATATGGAACGTATTACGACTCCTGAACTTGCAGCTGCATTTATCGATGCACAGGTTGCAGCAGTTCGTGAGCAGGTAGGCGATAAAAAAGTATTATTAGCTTTATCTGGTGGTGTAGACAGCTCAGTTGTAGCAGCACTTCTTATCAAAGCAATCGGCAAACAGCTCGTTTGCGTACACGTAAACCACGGCTTAATGCGTAAAAATGAATCAGAAAGCGTTATCAAAACATTTAGAGATGAATTAGATGCAAACTTAATTTACGTTGATGCAACAGATCATTTCTTAGGATTATTAGCAGGTGTTTCTGACCCAGAAACAAAACGTAAAATCATTGGTAAAGAATTTATCACAGTTTTCGCTGATGAAGCTAGAAAACTTGAAGATATTACTTTCTTAGCTCAGGGAACTATCTACCCAGATATTCTTGAATCTATCAAAGCAGCAGAAGGTAAGAAAGCAGTTAAATCTCATCACAACGTAGGCGGTCTTCCAGAAGATCTTCAATTCGAACTTGTTGAACCACTTAAACTTTTATTCAAAGATGAAGTTCGTGTAGTTGGTGAAGCTCTTGGTTTGCCACA
>JAFQWG010000152.1 GCA_017407605.1 Agathobacter sp.
GCATCTGTGCAAAGAAATTTTTTGGATCTTTGAAACGATGATCATTCCATGTAAATACACAACGTTTGGAACCTTCTACTGTTTTCTGCGCGGTATAGCCACTCGAAAGCTGAAAACCAGAAATCGGTATATCTTCTTCTCTTGCTGTATCAATAAACTCTAATATAGCATCATCCGAATCTTTTGGAAGTTCTGCATAATACATAGAAGAACCAAGATAACCTAGCGCGTGCTTTGGCATCATTGCTGACTTGCCAGTCAAATCGGTATAACGTTTTACAACATCAAGTACCTTTGGTCCATGGATAAAGAACAAGTCAATATCTCCGCCATCTACGCGATAGCTTGTATGTCTGCCCCAGTAATTGCTAACTCTTCGTCCCATATTAAAATCACATTCATAGGTGTTGTGATAGAAATATCCAACTGCCTTGTGTGTTTTATCATTTAATTTTACGTAAAATGGAATATGCTTATATAAAGAGTCCGTTTCTTTTGGGTTATATCCAAGTGCGTCTCCAGGACTCATTGACATGTACTTTTCTGCTTTATTAAACTTGCCACTCTTTTCTCCGAAACCATAAAAATGGTCACCCTCAAACAATTCACTCGTATGTATTCTTCTTCTGTTACTATCTTCCTGATAAGCTAATTCTGGAACATCTGCATGAAGTATTGTACCTTCTTTATCAAAAATGCGAATAACAAAAGGATTTTTTTCGATTACAACCTCTAACTTGGCAGCTTTTAAAACAATCTTTGTATCGTTTTCTTCCATAGAAGGAATTACAGGTGTAACGTGCGTTCTTTTTTCTCCCCATAATGCATCTAATCTATCTTTCCAACCTGTCATCATAAGACTATAAGAAGCCTCTTCAAAATCCCCATCAAAACCAGCACGAATACGTATAATATAATCTGTTAAGAAATAGATGCGTACATCTACACAATTTGTTTTAATGCCTATATATGTATTTTCTTGTTTGATGCTTTCTACTCTATTAGTAATCTTCATAGAAAACTCCTCCAAATCCATTTTTTATAATTATAACACCATATATATAATAAAAAAAGACAGTATCTATTTCTAGACACTGTCTTATATATCATTTTATCTCTGCGACAATTCCTGTGTAATTTCTTCCCAAGTAACACCTTTTTCTACCATAAGTACCATACAGTGATACAAGAAGTCAGAAATCTCGTATTTGATTTCTTCTGGATCAGGGTTTTTTGCTGCAATAACGATTTCTGTGCTTTCTTCACCCAGTTTCTTTAAGATTTTATCGATACCTTTGTCAAACAGATAGTTAGTATAAGAACCTTCCTTAGGATTTGCTTTTCTATCTTTGATGATATCATAGACATCTTCTAATACCTTAAGCGGATTCTTTTCGATGTATTCTTTCTTAACAATATTGTTATGGAAGCAAGTAGGTTTTCCGGTATGACAAGCCACACCTACCTGAGATACTTTTGCTAAAATAGTATCATAATCACAATCTGCTGTAAGAGCTTTTACATACTGATAATGTCCAGATGTTTCACCCTTAATCCAAAGTTCCTGACGACTACGGCTATAGTAAGTCATTTTTCCGAGATTAATCGTAGTATTAAATGCCTCTTCATTCATATAAGCAAGCATAAGCACTTCGTCAGTACGATAATCTTGTACAACAACTGGCACTAATCCATCTGCATTAGGCTTAAAATCATCCCATGTCAAATCTGGAGCAAAGTTGTCCATCTTAATGCCATTTGCAGAAAGTTCTGATTTCAACTGCATGATATTGGTAGTTGTTTCATTGATAAATGGACCAGTAATACCACGAATATTTTCACGGCTTAACAGTTCTAAAATATCATTGTATTCATAAGAATCCGTCTTAACAACATACGGAATATTTGATAAATTGTCGATTGCATCCAAAATTTTAGGATTAATAATATACAATTCATGTACAGTTTCTTCAATGTATGATTTATGTTTGAAGATAAAGTCTACATTATGCACGGAAAGCACAATTCTGTCTTTTCCAAAACGTTTTCCTGCTTCCTCTGCAAGTCCAATACTGCTAGGTTTTGCGGCATTCAGCATAACCTGCATACATCCTGCATACAAAAGCTTTTTGATATCTTCGATACGGTTGATATTACCACCAGCACATACCTTGATTTCAAGATTTCTATTAACATTCTTTATCGTATTAATGTTCTTTTCGTGTTCATCATCGTCAGTCGATAAGTCTAAAATAACGATTTTATCGATACCGCTGTCATTATACATCTGACAGAGCTGGTATACGTCTTCAATTTCTGTGAAATCATTTGTAGATTTTACAGCCTTGCCATCCTTTAAATACAGAGTGGCAACTATGTTTTTTGTTTCCATTACAAACTTCCTTTCGTCGACAAAATGTCGGTAATACGAGGATCTACTGTGGTAGCTTCATCCATAGCCTTAGCAAATGCCTTAAACATTGCTTCAGCCATATGATGATTATTTCCTGGTGTAAGCACTTTGATATGTAAATTCATTCCTGCGGCATAAGAAACGGCATAGAAAAATTCCTTAATCATCTCTGTTTCCAAATCGCCAATCTGTGGAACGGTAAAGTTAGCATCCCATGAAAGGTATGGTCTACCACACAAATCTACTGCACAAAGCACAAGGCTTTCATCCATAGGTAAAATAAAATTACCATAACGTTTGATGCCCTTTTTCTCACCGATTGCCTCTTTGATTGCCTGTCCAAGCACGATGCCGCAATCCTCAATCGTGTGGTGTGTATCAACTTCCAAATCCCCCTCACATTCAAGGTTTAAATCAAAGAAACCGTGTTTTGCAAAGCCTTCTAACATATGGTCAAAGAAACCGATGCCTGTATCTACTTTGGCAATTCCTGTTCCATCTACAGAAAAAGTAAGCTCAATATCTGTTTCTTTTGTTTTTCTACTTACATTTGAAATTCTATCTGCCATAAAGTTTCCTCCATTTGTCTATTATAGCCTTGTTTCATACAAAACACAAATAACATTTTTATCAACAATTTCTATAATTTCTATAAATTACCAATTAGTCCTCAAATCTTACACGAATCGAGTTTGCATGTGCAGTAAGCTGTTCTGCTTCTGCAAAATCAACGATATCTTTATATACTGCCTGTAAGGCATCTTTTGAGTAATTGATAATGCTTGATTTCTTTACAAAATCATCTACGCTAAGTGGTGAGAAGAATTTTGCAGTACCATTGGTAGGTAATACATGGTTTGGACCCGCAAAATAGTCACCAAGTGGCTCTGATGAGTATTCTCCTAGGAAAATTGCACCAGCATTGCGAATCTTAGTCATAGTCTCAAATGGATTCTTTGTCACTACTTCTAAGTGTTCGGAAGCAATTTCATTGGTTGCATCAATCGCATCTTCCATGTTTTCTGCTACTAAAATATATCCATAGTTGTCTAATGATTTCTGAATAATCTCTTTTCTAGATAATACCGCCACAAATTTATCTACTTCTACAGAAACTTGTTCTGCTAATTCTTTGCTTGTAGTAATTAAAATTGCAGAGGCAAGTTCATCGTGTTCTGCCTGTGAAAGTAAATCTGCGGCTACAAACTTAGGATTTGCTGTTTCATCCGCAAGAACAAGAATTTCACTTGGTCCAGCAATCGAATCAATACTTACATAGCCAAATACTGCTTTTTTTGCTAACGCTACATAGATATTTCCAGGACCAACGATTTTATCTACTTTTGGAACACTTTCTGTACCAAATGCCATAGCTGCAACAGCCTGAGCTCCACCTACTTTATAGATTTCATCCACACCGGCTTCTTTTGCAGCTACAAGTGTTGTTGCATATACTTTTCCATCTTTTCCTGGTGGTGTTGTCATAATGATTTTACGTACACCTGCTACTTTTGCAGGCATAACATTCATAAGTACTGAGGATGGATATACGGCTTTTCCACCTGGTACATATACACCAGCCACGTCAAGTGGAGTTACCTTCTGACCTAAAATAATACCTTCTTCGGTAGTAAACCATGAATTCTGAAGCTGTTTTGCATGATATTTTTCAATATTAACCTTAGACTTACGAATGATTTCTAAAAGTTTCGCATCTACCTGCTCATATGCTTCTGCAATTTCTTCTTCTGTTACAAGAATCGAATCTGCATCGATTTTGGCACCATCAAATTTTTCTGTGTATTCAAAAAGTGCTGCATCTTTTCTTTCTCGTACATTATTTACAATATCATTTACACGTCCTTCGAATTCACCGTAGTGATTTGGACTTCTTTTTAATAAGCTTTCTAATAAGTCATTTTTTGTGTCTTTGTTTAATGTAAGTATTTTCATAGTTCCTCCTGCGGCAAGACTTTACTTGACGCGTTATAATACATTTTTTAAATCTCTAATAAGCTTGGTGATACGTTCATTTTCCATCTTCATACTTACCTGGTTTACAATCATTCGTGCAGAAAGGTTACACACCTCTTCTAATACGCCTAAACCATTTTCACGAAGTGTTGCACCAGTTTCTACAATATCGCAGATAACATCCGATAAACCTACAATTGGTGCAAGTTCAATTGAACCATTTAATTTGATAATCTCTACCGTCTGATGCTTTTTGTTGTAGAAATACTCTTTTGCAATCTGTGGATATTTGGTTGCTACACGAATCTGCTCCTGATGTTGTAATAATTCTTTTGCAGATTCTGGCCCACAGATACACATTCTACAGTTTCCAAAGCCTAAATCTAATACTTCGTATACATTTTTATCTTCTTCTAATATGGTATCTTTTCCAACAATACCGATATCCGCTGCACCATGTTCTACATAAGTAGGTACATCAGGTCCTTTTGCGAGGAAGAAACGAAGTTTTAATTCTTCATTTACAAAAATAAGCTTTCTTGTATTTGGATCAAAGATTTCTTCGCATGTAATACCGATTTCTTCAAAAATCTTAAGTGTTTTCTTTGCCAAACGGCCTTTTCCGAGTGCGAAGGTTAAATATCTATCTTCTTTTGCAGTCGATTTGTTTGTAGAAACTGCAGTAAGAAGCTGGTCTACAACAAACGCAAAACCAATCGCTGGAGCATCTTTTCCAAAATTACTAAGCAAGGTATCATAACGACCACCTTTAACAATTGGTTCGCCCAAACCATAGGTATAACCTGCAAAAATAATACCTGTATAGTATTCATAATTACTAATCATACCAAATTCAAAAGAAACGTACTTTTCAATACCTTTTTCTTTCAAATTCGTTCTTAATTCATCTAATGAATTCATTGCTTCTGCAATTTTTGGATATTTAGAAGCACATTTTAATGCGTTATTAAAATCCTCATCCGTAATATCAAAATCAGCAAGCAAACAGAATAACTGTTTTAACTCTTCTTCTACTTCTAAATTTTCTGCAAATGCTTCTACACCTAAGAAATTCTTGTTGTCTAATAATCGACGAAGTTTCTTTGCTGCCTTTTTATCTACTTTTGCTTCTGTTAAGAGCGCATCAAAGAACCCTGCATGTCCAATGGAAATCTGCATATCTTCAATGCCAATCGCTTTTACAGCGTCCACCACCATAGCAAGCATCTGTGCATCTGCATTTGCAGAACCGTCACCGATAAACTCAACACCACACTGAGTTGATTCTTTTAATCTGCCCTGATAATCCGAAGAATTGATAAAAGTATTGCCCATATAACAAAGCTTTACTGGTTCTTCTTCCAAATCAAAGTATTTTGCTGCACATCTAGCAATCGATGGCGTAAAGTCTGGTCTAAGAACGACGGTATTTCCTTCTGTATCAAAGAATTTAAACAAATCCTTAGAAGGTGTCGTGCCTATCTGATTACTGAACACATCAAAGTACTCAAATGTAGGTGTCTGAATGTCAATACAACCATGATTTTCAAATACCTGATGCAATTTATCCTGTAAACTTAATTTTTTCTTGTACTCTTCATTGTAGAGGTCTCGAACACCGTCCGGTGTATGTAATAATTTGTTGTTCATCTATAACCCTCGCTTTAGTATGGTAACGTGTTACCATAATATTAGATTATTATAAAGTAATAGGGTACTCATGTCAACGTGAGTACCCATGCAATTTTGTTATATGTATTATTCTCTAGTTTCCAGGTCTTTTTGTAACGCTTCTAAGTATGGAATAAACACCCCTGGCGTCTCTGTTAGAAAGAAATTTGGATCTAATTCCTCATACTTAAAACTTTTTCGTCCACCTTCTAATTTTCGATTCCAGAACTTATATAATTCTTCAAATCTCAAATAATAATATTCGTTTCTATGGGTAAAAGAAATCAGGATAAAGGCTACACCATCCTGTTTCTCAAAGTTTTTCATAAATTCAACCTGATGTTCGTGGATATTTGCAAGTGGAAATGTATCTGTATGACATTCCTTCGCATCAAAACATACCGGTACACCTTGTACTACACCGATGTAGTCAACTGTACTTTTCTGGTCAAAATACGCGAGGGTGATGTGTCTCGTATCTTTATCAATATTAATCGGCGTAATCGGTGTAGGAACCTTCTGGATTAACGCCAGATTGTTTTGTAAATATTTTTCATTGGTACGATTTACAAGGTCTTCTAGTGTAGAGCCTCGTAAACCTCTTGAATTCCATGTTGGCATAAATTGCTCCTTATCTCATCAACTTATCAAATACACTAGCAGGTTCTGCTGTTAATACTTTTCCATCTGGAAACTCCAAACGATATGCATGAAGCAACTGATGATTTACTTTATGGCTTTCATAATACTTCTTATTGATTTTCTCATCCCCATACTTCATATCACCAAGGATTGGATGTCCTATGGTAGATAAATGAAGACGGATTTGATGTGTTTTTCCTGTTACTAAGTGAATCTCAACTAAAGTTAATCCATTCTTTGACACAAGTGGTTTTACGCCTGTTTCAATATAGTCAGAGTCTTCGACCTGCTCTTTATGAAAGGAAACCTTATTCGTTTTCTCATCTTTCAGAAGATATCCTTTCAGTTCAAGTTCCTCCTTTAACTCACCTGCAACAATTGCGCGATAATATTTCTCAATTGAACGCTCACGAATTCCTTCTCCAAGCTGCTGCAAAGCATTTAATGTCTTTCCAAACAACAATAAGCCTGTTGTATTTCTGTCTAAACGATTCACAACAGATGGACGGAATGTTTGGAATTCTTCAAAAGATAACTCGCCTTTATTTATCATGTATCCTAAAAGATATTCATTTGCAGACAAGTCCTTGCCGGATGCCTTCTGAGAAAGCATATTATAAGGCTTATCTGCTACAATCATTTCATCATCTTCATAAACGATGTTTAGCCCCTTAAGGTTAAGGGACTTTAAAGCATCATATTCAACTTTAAGTTCTTCTAAATTTACGTGGAATTTATCAAAGGTTTCATCGCTTAAAAAGATACTTACGACATCGCCTGACTTTAATTTTTCACTGCCTTCAACTTTCTTTTTATTGATAACGATATTTTTCTTACGCATCATCTTATAAAGAAA
>JAFQWG010000153.1 GCA_017407605.1 Agathobacter sp.
AATAGAAAAATGCTTAGTCGACCAATTGTACGATTAGATGGTGGAGCGTTAATTGATTTGATGGAGCGTTTGGATATTACCATTGTAAAATTATTGACAAATTTTAATGAATAAAGGGGACTTATAAGAATGAGTGAAACATTTGAAAAATTAAAACCACATTTAGATAAAAGCCGTGCTTACCAGACTGCTCTTGTATTGTTAAATTTTGATAGCAGTACATTAGCTCCAAAGGAAGCAGTTGCTTTTACAGCACAGTCGATTGGAATTTTGTCAGGAGAAGCATATGCCTCTTTGATTAATCCAGAAGTAAAAGAATTACTTGCTGAACTTTGTACAGAAGAAGAACAGGAAAAATTATCTTTTAACGAAAAGGCAATTGTAAAAGAGTTAAAAAAGACATTTGAAGATTTGGAACTTATTCCACCAGAAGAGTATCAGGCATACCAGATACTGATGGCAAAGGCTGCACCAGTATGGGAAGAAGCAAAAGAAACAAATAACTATGCTTTATATGCACCTGTGCTGGAAGAAATAATTGCTTATAGCAAGAAGTTTGCTGGATATAAGCAAAAAGAAGGACAGAAATTATATGATGTGCTTTTAGATCAGTTCGAAGAAGGCTTTACGATGGAAATTTTAGATGATTTCTTCGGAAAACTTTGTGAGGCCTTGGTTCCGGTTGTACATGAGATTCGTAAGAAACCAGATTTGATTTCCATTGATTGTCTTCGTAAAACATATGATATTGAGATACAGAAGAAATTAAGCAGATTTATGGCAGAATATATTGGATTTGACTTTAATCGAGGTGTGATGGCAGAAAGTGCGCACCCATTTACAACAAATCTTCACAATCATGACGTGCGTATTACAAACCATTATTATGAAGATAAGTTAGAAGATGCAATTTTTTCTGTAATCCATGAAGGTGGTCATGGATTATATGAACTTGGCGTAAGTGATGATATTACACTTACTCCAATTGGTGGTGGCTCTTCTATGGGTATGCATGAATCACAGTCGCGTTTCTATGAAAACTGTCTCGGTAGAAGTTATGAATTCTGGCTTCCATTATTTGATAAAGTAAAAGAATTCTTCCCAGAACAATTAAATGGTGTGACAGTAGACGAATTCTATCGCGCAATTAATTATGCTGCTCCAAGTTTAATCAGAACAGCTGCCGATGAACTAACATACAGTTTCCATGTAATGATTCGTTATGAAATTGAAAAAATGATTTTCAATGGTGATGTAGATGTGAAGGATTTACCTGCTATCTGGAATCAGAAATATGAAGAATACCTAGGTGTAGTACCAGAAAATGATGCAGAGGGTATCTTACAGGATATGCACTGGTCTGGTGGTATGTTTGGATATTTCCCTTCTTATGCACTTGGAAGTGCAATTGCGGCTCAGCTTTTCCATTATATGCAAAAGAAAATGCCAGTAAAAAAATACTTAAGTGAAGGTAATCTTGCTCCTATTCGCGAATTTTTAAGAGAAAATATTCATCAGTATGGTGCTGCAAAGAAAACCCAGCAACTTCTAATGGATACCACAGGAGAAGAATTCAACCCAGATTACTACATTGAGTATTTAACAGATAAGTATAGCAAGCTATATGAATTATAAAAAAGACCGTGTCTGTTTTTCAGACACGGTTATTTTTTTATGCGCTTAGATATTTACGAAGTTCTTCCAGATAAATCTCTCCCATAGAGGAAAGCTTTGCTCCCTTGTGTTTGATATAACCGATACGCATTTTTTCGGATTCTTTTAGAGGAATAGCTACATAGTCGGAACCGTTTAGCTCTTCGCAGATGATACCGGAGCAGAGCGTATAGGCATCTAAGCCGACCATGAGGTTAAGTACGGTGGCACGGTCGTCGATTTTAATCATTTTACGATAATCGAGGGTACTGTGATTTTCCTCAGCAAAATGGAAGGAATTATTTTTGCCAGGATCAAAAGCGATACAAGGATATTCGGTTAGGTCTTTGATAGAAAGCAATTTGCTGTTGGCAAGAGGATGTTTTTCCCATAAATATACATAAGTATCGCATAGATACAATTCTTCAAAAACAAGACCATATTCTTTGAAAAGTTTCGTGAGAACGGATTCGTTAAAATCACTTAGATATAGGATGCCAAGCTCACTTTTCATGTTTTTTACATTTTCGATAACTTCAGCAGTCTTGGTTTCATGAATAGCAAATTCGTATTCGTCCATACCTACTTTCTTTACGAGTTCAACAAAGGCTTTTACGGCAAAGGAGTAGTGAAGCATGGATACCGAGAATTTCTTTTTTGATTCATTTGTGAGGTAACGATTTTCAAGAAGTTGATATTGTTCTACAATCTGTCTTGCATAACCAATAAATTCCTCGCCTTCCGGAGTGGTAGTGATGCCACGATTGGAACGAATAAAAATGGAAATACCAGCTTCTGCCTCTAGGTCTTTTACTACGGTGGATAAATTTGGTTGGGAAACGTAGAGTTTTTTTGCTGCTTCATTCATTGATTTTGAGTCTGCAATGGTAATTACCTGTTGTAATTGTTGTAATGTCATGATGGAAATCCTTTCATGGAAATAAGTTAATATGCGTTATTAGAATATTAAATAGTTGCAGTATCATTTATAAGAATAGTATAATAAATAAAAATTTGAAAATCAATATTTGTTATAAATATTATTTATAACCAGACATAAGAAGATTATATTGGCAAAGTGGGAAAGAAATAGATATAATACAATTTGTGTAAAGGCCATTGCATCTAGATAAGAAATGCGATGACCGTTTTTTATGGGAGGAAATATGATACGTTTTGATAAAGTAAGTAAAACGTTTGTGACAACGGCAGGTGAAGTTCATGCGTTGTCGGAGATTGATTTAAATATTGAAAAAGGATGCATCTTTGGTGTAATCGGATCTTCTGGTGCAGGTAAGTCAACATTGGTTCGCTGTATGAACCTTTTGGAACGTCCTACATCTGGAGATGTATATTTTGATGATGTGAATTTGACAAAGCTTCCAATGGCAGAACTTCGTCAGATGCGTCGCAAAATTAGTATGATTTTCCAGCAGTTTAACCTGCTTGAACAAAGAGACGCTTTGGGTAATGTTTGTTATCCTTTAGAGATTTCTGGGGTGCCTAAAAAAGCAGCAAGAGAAAAAGCGGTGAAGTTATTAGAAATGGTTGGACTTTCTGACCGTATACATAGTTTCCCAGCACAGCTTTCTGGTGGACAGAAGCAGCGTGTAGCGATTGCAAGAGCATTAGCAACAGACCCAGATGTGTTGCTTTGTGACGAGGCAACAAGTGCACTTGACCCAGGTACTACAAAAGCAATCTTGGATTTGCTCAAGGATATCAATGAAAAACTTGGTGTAACGATTATCGTTATCACACATGAAATGAAGGTTGTAGAGCAGATTTGTGATAAAGTAGCGGTAGTTCATAATGGTGAAGTGGTTGAGACAGGAGAGGTAAAAGATATTTTCTTAAATCCGAAGTCTAAAGTAACGCAGCAGCTTTTGTTCCCTCACAAAGAAGGTTATGATATGACCGAAAATCAGAGAGTGTTCCGTTTGTCTTTTGATGGACAATCTTCAAATGAACCAGTAATCGCCAACTTAGTATTAGAATGTGAGGCTAAAGTTAATATTTTAGGTGCGAGCACAGAAGATGTTGGTGGAAAAGCTTATGGACAGATGCTCATTGCAATCCCAGAAGATGAGATGAAGGTTGCAAGAGTAAAGAATTATTTAAATGAAATTGGCGTTCATGTAATAGAGGAAAGCTACAAATAAAAAGATTGAGGTATAGAAAATGGAATTAAATCAGTTGATTGATATTATGTCCGGTGGAATCGTAGAAAGTTTGTATATGACAGTCGTTTCTACAGTCCTTGCATATTTGTTTGGAATTCCAATTGGCGTAGTTTTGTTTATAACAGATAAAGGTGGTATTGCAGAAAATAAAAATGTAAATTCGGTATTAGGAATTGTAGTAAATTTACTTCGTTCGGTACCATTTATTATTTTACTTGTTGCAATTTTACCATTTACGAGATTTGTAGTGGGTACTACGATTGGGGCAACAGCGACTATCGTACCACTTGTAGTTGCAGCAACACCATTTGTAGCTCGAATGGTAGAGTCTTCTCTTAAGGAGGTAGATGGCGGCGTAATTGAAGCTGCCTTATCTATGGGATCGAACAATTGGCAGATTATTACAAAGGTGCTTATTCCAGAAGCAAAACCATCCCTTATCGTAGGTAGTACAATTGCGATTACTACAATACTTGGATATTCCGCAATGGCCGGTTTTGTAGGCGGTGGCGGACTTGGTGCAATTGGTATCAACTATGGTTATTACAGATATCAGGAAGATATCATGCTTATTACGGTAATCTTGTTGGTAATTATTGTACAGGTATTCCAGGAAACAGGTATGAGAATTGCGACTAAGACCGATAAACGTAGAAGATAAGAAACTTTACAGTGAGATGTGACACTGTTAAATAATAAAATTATAAATGAAAGAGGATATGAAAATGAAAAACAAATTTTTAAAAGTAGTAAGTTTAGGACTTGCAGCAGTACTTAGCTGCGGATTATTAGTTGGATGTGGTGGAAGTGAAGCAGATGATAAGGTAATCAAAGTTGGTGCATCTCCATCTCCACATGCAGAAATTTTAGCAGAAATTGAAGATGCAGTAGCTGCACAGGGATATACATTAGAAGTGATTGAATATAACGATTATGTAATTCCTAACACAGCAGTTGAACAGGGAGAATTAGATGCAAACTTCTTCCAGCACAAACCATACTTAGATGATTTCAATGCAAATAATGGTACAAACATTGTTTCTGTTGCTGCGATTCACTTTGAGCCACTTGGAATTTACTCTGCTGCAGTAGAAGAAGTTTCAGAAATCGGTGAAGGCGCAATGATTGGTGTACCAAACGATGCAACTAATGAAGCAAGAGCACTTCTTTTATTAGAAGCAAATGGCCTTATTACTTTAAAAGAAGGCGCTGGAGTAAATGCAACAATCAATGACATTGCTAGCAACCCATTAAACTTAGAAATTAAAGAAATCGAAGCTGCACAGCTTCCACTTTCATTACTTGATTTAGATGCAGCAGTTATCAATGGCAATTATGCAATTTCTGGTGGTTTAAGCATTGCTGATGCAATTGCATTAGAAGAGAGCACATCTATCGCTGCTGATACATATGCAAACATTATTGCTGTAAAAGCTGGTAACGAAGATAGCGAAAAAGTTCAGGTGTTAATCAATGCATTACAGACAGAAGAAGTTAAAGCATTTATTGGAAGCACATACGCAGGTGCTGTAGTTCCAGTATACTAAAATGTTTTTTCTGTTGGAATACAAAATGAAACATGGTATGATAATTACATAGACATGAAGATTTGGATGTCTTGCTCTAGGAGCAAGACATCTTTTTTATCCATATCTATTTTAAATAGTAAAAGAGATGTCATATTTGACTTTAGAAAGGAGATTTTACATGGGTAAGGATAGGAATCCTAAAAATAAACTACATATATCCGTTCGTAACCTTGTGGAATTTATCTTTCGTGAAGGGGATATTGACAATAGAGGAGGACGGCTTCCAAATGCAGATGCGATGATGGAGGGAAGTCGTCTGCATCGTAAGATACAGCAGGCTATGGGGCCAGATTATCAAGCTGAAGTACCATTAAAATATTTGGTAAAAGAGCCATTGTACGAACTTACGATAGATGGTCGTGCGGATGGAATTTTCACGAATGAGAATGGAATTGTAGTTATTGATGAAATCAAGGGAGTCTATAAAAATCTTGGCTTTATGGAGCAGCCAATCTATGTACATCAGGCACAAGCAATGTGTTATGCTTATATTTTTGCTTTGCAGAATGAGTTGGAACAGATTGCGGTGCAGATGACATATGTGAATTTGGATACAGAGGAAAAGAAATATTTTCAGCAGGAGTTTTCTTTTTCGGAATTAGAAGAATGGTTTGAAGATTTACTGCACAGTTATAAACGCTGGGCTGATTTTCAGTTTGAATGGAGACAAAAGCGCCAGGAATCCATTCAGACACTCGAATTTCCTTATGATTATCGTGAAGGGCAGAAACAATTGGTGTCTGATGTATATCGCACCATTTACAGAGGAAAAAATTTGTTTATTCAGGCTCCGACTGGAGTTGGAAAGACGATTTCCACCATTTTTCCAGCAGTAAAAGCAGTTGGCGAGGACTTGGCAGATCGCATTTTTTACATGACTGCAAAGACGATAACTGGGACAGTTGCAAAGGAGACTTTTGGACTTCTTAGAAAACAAGGCTATCAGGCAAAGACAATCCAACTTACAGCAAAAGAAAAACTTTGTATGTGCGAAGAGATGGAATGCAATCCTGTGCACTGTCCGTATGCAAAAGGACATTTTGACAGAGTGAATGATGCAGTGTTTGAACTTTTGCAGGAAAGTGATATGTTTGCACGAGAAGAGATATTAGCACAGGCAGAGAAACATATGGTGTGCCCATTTGAGATGAGCTTGGATGTGGCTACTTGGGCAGATAATATTATTTGTGATTATAACTATGCCTATGACCCCAACGTGTATTTGAAACGTTTTTTTCAGGAAGGGGTCAAAGGAGATTATATATTCCTTGTGGATGAGGCACACAATCTAGTGGAAAGAAGCCGTGAGATGTATAGTGCTAGTCTGTTTAAAGAGGATTTTCTGGCGGTTAAGCGTATTATGAAGAATTACAACAAGCGCATTGAGAAATTGCTGGATAAGTGCAATAAGATTTTGTTGGAATATAAGAGAGAATGCACAACATATGTAATGTACGAAAACACAGGGAATTTGATTTTTTCATTGATGCTTTTGGCGTCGGCGCTGGATGAGTTTTTGCAGAAGCCAATGGAGTTTTCGGGTAGAAAAGAAGTGCTTGATTTTTATTTTAGTGTGCGTAATTTCTTAAATATCAGTGATTTGGTAGATGAGCATTATGAGATTTATAGTGAGATACAAGAGGATGGTAGATTTATGCTTAAACTTTTTTGTGTAGATCCATCACTCAATTTACAAAAATGTATTGATAAGGGCAGAAGTACGATATTTTTCTCGGCAACACTGTTGCCAATTGGGTATTATAAGAGTCTGCTAAGTACTGATAAAGAGAATTATGCAATCTATGCAAGGAGTGCATTTCGCGAAGAACAGAGGCTGCTTTTGTTTGGAAATGATGTTAGTACGAAGTATACTAGACGAAATGACACAGAATTTGAAAAAATTGCAAAATATATTGTGAAAACCGTGCATTGCAAAAAAGGCAATTATATGGTATTTTTTCCTTCGTACAAATTAATGAATCAAGTTTATGATGTGTTTATGAATTTGGACGAAGGACGAGCTGTTGCTATTGTTCAGCAGAGTGGTATGAAAGAGGAGGAACGTGAAGCTTTCTTAGGTAGTTTTGAGAAAGAATATAAGTCTTCTTTTGTGGCATTTTGTGTGATGGGTGGTATCTTTAGTGAAGGTATTGATCTTACGAATGATAAGCTAATCGGGGCAATTGTTGTAGGGACAGGACTTCCTCAGATTAGTAATGAAAGAGAAATTCTAAAGAATCACTATGATGCGATAAGTGGAGATGGATTTGATTATGCATTCCGCTTTCCAGGCATGAATAAAGTCCTCCAGGCAGCAGGACGTGTAATCCGTACCACAGAGGACTTAGGAATCATTCTTTTACTGGATGATAGATTTTTACAGTCAGATTATCAGCTGCTTTATCCAAGAGAATGGAATAAACGTAGTATTTGTAATGTAAATACAGTAGAAGGGGTTGTTCAAAAATTCTGGGATGAAGTGCAAGTCTAATCTATACTTCTGGAAGAAGTTTTAAGAATTCTTCTGTAGAAGCAGAGATAGGAAATGCAGTATTAACGGATACTACCATTTGACGAGCTGGGAGTTTTTCCTTGGTGTTAAGAATAACCAAATCATCCGATTTTTTACCGAGACAATAGTCTGGTACAAATGCAATACCGAGACCGATACGAGCCATATCGATGAGTAAGTCATTACTGTTTAATTCGATATCAGGTACAAGTTCTAATTGGTGCTGGATAAATAAGTTGTGTAAGAATTCGCTAGTTGTACTCTGACGGCTAAGCATCATTAGTGGATGCTTCTTTAAATCTTCAAAAGTGATTTCATCTTTTGCAAGGTCAAAGTAGTTTGGATTGGCTACAAACACATCACGGAATGTTCCGATTGTTTTTTGGATGTGTTCATGATTTAAATGTGTATTTGGGAAGTTGGTTATAATTAAGTCAACTTTACGCTGGTCGAGCAAATCTACACATTGAATCGAAGTAGCGTTGGTTACTTTGATTGGTACATTTGGGAATTTCTCGTGAAATTCTTTTAAATAAGGGATAAGGAAGTAACGACAGATGGTGTCGCTTGCTCCGATGTGAAGCTGTCCAAGACCAAGTGTTCCAGAGTCTAATAACTGGCTTTCTCCTCGAGAAATAAGGTTCATGGCAGGTTCAATATGTTTTAGTAATAGACTGCCGGCTGGTGTAAGTTGTACCTTTTTGGTGCTGCGAATAAAAAGTGACTGTCCAAGTTTCTTTTCCAAAGTCTTAATAGACTGGCTGACAGCAGATTGTGAAATGTAGAGCTTTTTGCTTGCTTCTGAGAAACTGAGCGAAGAAGCTACATAATAAAATACTTTATATAATTCGTAATTGATATCCATAGGTATCCCCTTTATATATTATAATTATTAGTTGTTATACGAGATATTATAAGGGATACTTATAAAAGTGTCAATATATGGTAATAAAACAGATAAGGAAAATAAGATGAAAAAAACAATTTTAGCAATAATTAGTGGTATGATGCTTGGACTTATATTAGTAATTGGTGTGTTTGCAATGTTACACATGCAGTCAGGAGATAATCGCGTGTTTGCACAGAGTATTGTGGAAACGATAGGTTTCATGGATACAGAGGAAAATGAAGTAGCAGATGACGCAACAGAAATAGATAAAGATGTGGATATAGTTGAAGATCAGACAATGGTTGTTGGTCAGGGGACAGATGAAGAGAATGGAAGTGTGGCTGTTGAGGATACAGAGACAGAAGTTGTTCCAGAAGAAAAAGTAGATGCACCATACTACATTAAAGTGAATCGCTCAGCAAACTGCGTAACAGTATATGGAAAAGATACAAATGGAGAATATACAGTTCCAGTAAAAGCAATGGTATGTTCCGTTGGATTAGATGGAAAGACACCTCTTGGAACAGGCAGTATTTCGGATAAGTACGAATGGAGATTGCTGTTTGGTGATGTGTATGGTCAGTATGCAGTGCGTTTTGATGGACACATTATGTTCCATTCCGTGCCATATACAACAACTTCAAAAGATGCTTTAAAAGAAGGGGAATATAATTTGTTAGGACAGCCTGCATCCAAAGGCTGTGTACGTCTTTCTGTAGTCGATGCAAAGTGGATTTATGATAACTGTTGCAAAGGTACACAAGTTGAAGTATATGATGGTGCTGACCCAGGTCCTTTGGGTAAACCAGCGGCTATTCAGATTGATCCATATCATTTTTTTAGGGGATGGGACCCAACCGATCCAGACCCAGCAAATCCATGGAAATTGTATGGAATTGCGGAGGCAGCAGAAACAGATACCCCTGCTGCATAAGAATTATTATTGCTTATAAATAAGATTAAATATATTAATTTTGCTAATTTATATGAACATGCTATACTTTATCATAAGGTATAGCATTTTTTATATAAAAAGTGTTATAATCTATATGAATATGCAAACTTTAACTTCGGAGGATGAAACATGAGTAATGTACGTCGCGTTTACGTGGAAAAGAAACCAGATTTTGCTGTAAAAGCAAAAGAATTAAGTGCAGAAGTAAAGAATTATCTTGGAATTAAAACAGTTACGAATGTACGTGTTTTAGTTCGCTATGACATCGAAAATATTTCAGAAGATGTATATAAGAATGCACTTATGACAGTATTTTGCGAACCACCAGTAGATAATGTTTATGAAGAAACATTTGAATACGGTGATGCACATGTATTTTCAGTAGAATACTTACCAGGTCAGTATGACCAGAGAGCAGACTCTGCAGAGCAGTGTATTAAGCTTTTAAAAGAAACAGAAGAACCTATCATTCGTTGTGCAACTACATATGTAGTAGAAGGTGAACTTACAGAAGATGAATTTGCAGCAATCAAAAAGCACTGCATCAATCCTGTAGATTCTCGTGAAACAGGTATCGAAAAACCTGAAACTTTAGAACAGAATTTTGATGAACCAGCAGATGTTATTGTATTTGATGGTTTTATGGATATGCCAGAAGCAGAGCTTAAAGAATTATATGCTTCTTTAAATCTTGCAATGACATTTAAGGATTTCCTTCATATCCAGAATTATTTCAAAAATGAAGAAAAACGCAATCCTTCTATGACAGAAATCCGTGTGTTAGACACATACTGGTCTGACCACTGCCGTCATACTACATTCTCAACAGAACTTACAGAAGTAGTATTTGATGAAGGATATTACCATGCTCCAATTAAAGCAACCTACGAAGAATATTTAAATACACACAAAGAAATGTATGCAGGCCGTGACGACAAATTCGTTTGTCTTATGGACATTGCCATCCTTGCTATGAAGAAATTAAAAGCAGAAGGCAAGCTTGCAGATCAGGAAGAATCTGACGAAATCAATGCTTGTTCTATCGTTGTTCCAGTAGAAGTAGATGGAGTAACAGAAGAATGGCTTGTAAACTTCAAAAATGAAACACATAACCATCCAACAGAAATCGAACCATTCGGTGGTGCAGCTACTTGTCTTGGTGGTGCTATCCGTGATCCATTGTCAGGACGTACTTATGTATATCAGGCAATGCGTGTAACTGGTGCAGCAGACCCAACTGTATCTGTTAAGAATACAATCGAAGGTAAGCTTCCACAGAAAAAACTTGTTCGTGAAGCTGCTCATGGTTACAGCTCATATGGTAACCAGATTGGTCTTGCAACTGGTTATGTAAAAGAAGTATACCATCCAGACTATGTAGCAAAACGTATGGAAATCGGTGCTGTTATGGGTGCTGCTCCAAGACGTGCGGTACAGAGACTTAC
>JAFQWG010000154.1 GCA_017407605.1 Agathobacter sp.
ACAGCGGTTGGTTTGGAGCTTGGCCTTTCTTTAGAAGAAATAAAAAAAGGTATTGAAGAAGCAAGAACCATTGCAGGAAGAACCAATCTTGTAAAAGCAAATGGGATGAATGTAATTGATGATTGCTACAATGCAAATCCAGTTTCCATGGAAGCTGCCCTTGATGTATTATCTCATGCAAAAGGACGTACGATTGCCGTGCTCGGAGATATGGGTGAGCTTGGTGATAACGAAGCAATCTTACATTTTGGTGTAGGAAGATGTGTAGCTGAAAAACATATCCATACGTTATTCTGCGCAGGGACTTTGGCAGCAGAGTATAAAAAAGGTGTAGAGGCAGTTGGTACAGATTGTGAAGTATATCACTTTGAAAATAGAGATGATATGATTACAGCGTTGTTAGATTATGTGAAAGCTGGGGATAATATTTTAATCAAAGCATCTCATTTTATGGACTTCCCTAAAGTAGTGGAAGCATTGACAAAATAATGTTAGAAGCGTTTGCGAAATGCAGCGTTAGAATATTTAAGAAAAGAGGAATTTTAACATGGCACAGAATCCAGTAGTAACATTTGAAATGGAAAATGGAGACGTTTTCAAAGCAGAGCTTTATCCAGAAATCGCTCCAAATACAGTAAACAACTTTATTAGCTTAGTAAACAAAAACTTCTACGACGGTATCATTTTCCACCGCGTTATCCGTGGATTTATGATTCAGGGTGGTGACCCAACAGGAACAGGTATGGGTGGCCCAGGATATGGTATTGACGGTGAATTTGCACAGAATGGTTTTGCAAACGATTTAAGACATACAGAAGGTGTGCTTTCTATGGCACGTTCTATGATGCCAAACTCAGCAGGAAGCCAGTTCTTCGTAATGCACAAAACATCTCCACACCTTGATGGTGCTTATGCAGCATTTGGTAAAGTAATCGAAGGTATGGATGTAGTAAATGCTATCGCTGAAACAGCAACTGACTACAGCGACAGACCATTAGAAGATCAGGTAATGAAAAAAGTAACTGTTGATACTTTTGGTGTAGAATATCCAGAACCAAAGACAAATAATAATCGATAGTGAAAATGTACGAAGGTAGACGGAAGAATAAGAAATGAGGTGATTGCATGAGCCCAGCACAACAGGTATTAGAATATTCAAGTGATGTTGTTGAAAGACAGAAACAGACACGAGAAAAAGTGTTAGAAAGTTATAACGATATCTCGTTAGGCAAAGGACGCGATTGCAACGAATTCTTTGATGAACTGGAGAAACGACTTATAGGTGTCGAAGTATAAAGTTTTTACGTTGCCTTTAGCTGAAAGAGATATTGCAGAACAAACGGATTATATTGCTTATGAGTTAAAAACTCCTGATACTGCAATAAAGATGATAAAAGGATTTAGAAAAATAATAAATAGCCTTTGTATATTTCCACAAAAACATCCGTTGGATGAAGATGAGGAATTAGCGAGGTATGAAATTCGAAGAACATACTACAAAAATTATAAGATATACTTTGTGATCGACGAGGTCGAACATATAGTATATGTACTTCGAATCTTACATATGTTGGTTAACAGTAAGAGAAAGGTGTTGATAGGATATCATGATAGAAGAAAAAAGTCGTGAAGAGATAGTATGTTTGTTGATTGATAACTATGTTGATTTACAACGCATCAAAAAAGCAAATAGCGGTGTAAAGAATGATGAACTCGATTATCAAATAAAAGGTACTGCGGTAAAACTTGCGTCTATGGGATTTGCTGTAGAGGGAATTACAATATAACAGATAAATGGACAATTCTATAAGAAAATGATAATCTGAAAGAGCACTTGTTTTTCAAGTGCTCTTTGCTTTTAAGTTTGTAGATAAAGGAATAAAATTGCATGTTAAAAGATATTGTTTGTATAAAAAAAGAAAAGATAGATTGTTTAGATAAGTTTAAAAATCTTTTTGTTATAGAAGTATGTGATGAAAATGAAATCGAAATAATCTTCAAAAAGGATGCTGAAAAGAGAAAAACTTCTCTCCTCATCGCCTCCACCGACGCCACCATTGCCCTTGGAAAAGAACTTGGAATTGCGACTTTAGCATACATGAATCCAGATTTCCCAAATCAGACATACTCTGGAGTAGAGATGATAGTAGAAGGTTTTGAAGAAGTGGATGCAGACTTTTTTGAGAAAGTATTTCAGCGCTATCATCATATACCATGGACGATTTTAGAGACAGAAAGATGTGTTGTGCGAGAACTTTGTCTAGACGATTTAGATGGCTTGTTTGAACTCTATGCAGATGATGGAATGGATGAGTTTACGGAAGCCTTATTCGAATACGAGGAAGAAAAGACATACCAGGAAGCATATATTAACAATATGTATCGATTTTTCGGATACGGGATGTGGCTGGTTTTTCAGAAAGAGACAGGGAAACTTATCGGCAGAGCTGGTTTAGAACATAGAGAGATTTATGGCGAGACAGAATTAGAATTGGGATATCTCATTGGGAAAAAATTTCAAGGTCAGGGATATGCAACAGAAGTGTGTCAGACAATTTTAGAATATGCAAAAGAAAATACAGATTTTACGCATATTAATTGTGTGGTGCAAAAAGGAAATGAGGCATCGATTCATATGGCACAGAAACTTGGATTTGAGTATCGAGAAGATTATGATTTGGATAGTAAAGTGATGCATCGTTTTGTGAAAGTTTTTGACCGATAGAAGTGATGTAAAAATCCTTGATTTTTCAAGAAAAAACGCTAGAATTACTGTCGCATAATATTGCAATTTGTCAGAAAATAAAATATAATAAAACATTATTAAATGTTTAAAAGGGAGGTGAATCCTGTGGCAGAATTTTCGATGGAAGAATTGGAGAAACTGGAACGAGAGTTTCGAGTTGGTAGTAACAATTTAAAAAACATCAAAGAATTTACAAGTCCAGATGAGTTGTATCAGGAACTGATTGCAAGTATCCGTAAATACCACCCATCGGATGATATTTCACTTGTAGAAAACGCATACAGGGTTGCCTACGAATCGCATGAAGGACAAATGCGTAAGTCAGGAGAACCATACATTATTCATCCGCTTAGTGTAGCTATTATCTTAGCGGAATTGGAATTGGATAAGGAGACTATCGCAGCAGGTCTTTTACATGACGTATTAGAAGATACTATCATGACGGAACAAGAGATGGAAGAGCAGTTTGGAAAAGAAGTTGTGTTGTTGGTAGATGGTGTGACGAAATTAAAAAATCTTCACTTTACTGATAATGTAAAAAGTCCAAAGGATAAGAATGCAGACCGTCTTGAAATGCAGGCAGAAAACTTACGTAAGATGTTCCTTGCTATGGCAAAGGATATCCGAGTAATTATGATTAAGCTTGCAGACCGTCTTCACAATATGCGAACGTTGAAACATCAGTCAGCAGAAGCACAACAGCGTATAGCACGTGAGACACAGGAAATTTACTGTCCTATTGCACAGCGTCTTGGTATTAGCCGAATCAAGATTGAATTAGACGATTTGTCGCTTAAGTATCTCAATCCAGAAGCATACTATGATTTGGTTGAGAAAGTAGCGGTTCGTAAAGATACCCGTGAAGAATATATTAATAGCTTAGTTGAAATGGTTCGCACACAGGTTGTGGAAGCTGGTGTAAAAGCAGAGATTTCTGGTCGTGCAAAACATTTCTTTAGTATTTATAAAAAGATGGTAAATCAGGATAAAACCATCGATCAGATTTATGACCTTTTTGCGATTCGAGTAATTGTAGATTCAGTCAAAGATTGTTACGCAGTACTTGGTATTATGCATGAAAAATATATTCCACTGCCAGGCAGATTTAAGGATTATATTGCGATGCCAAAACCAAATATGTACCAGTCACTTCATACAACGTTGATTGGACCAAGTGGTACACCGTTTGAAGTGCAGATTCGTACCGCAGACATGCATCGTACAGCTGAGTACGGTATCGCAGCACATTGGAAATATAAAGAGACTAATAATGGCAATGCAACTTCTATGGCACAGTCCGAAGAAGAAAAGTTAAGCTGGTTAAAGCAGATTTTAGAATGGCAGCAGGACATGTCCGATAACCGCGAATTTATGAGTTTGTTAAAGAGCGATTTAGACCTGTTCTCGGATGCAGTATTTTGTTTTACGCCAAGTGGTGATGTGAAGAATTTGCCAAATGGTTCTACACCAATTGACTTTGCTTATAGCATTCATTCTGCGGTAGGTAATAAGATGGTTGGAGCCCGCGTTAATGGTAAGCTGGTAAATATTGACTACGTGATTCAGAATGGTGACCGTATCGATATTATTACTTCGCAAAACTCTAAGGGGCCTAGCCGTGACTGGTTAAATATTGTAAAAAGCTCACAGGCAAAGACCAAAATTAATCAGTGGTTTAGAAGCCAGTTTAAAGAAGAAAATATTATAAAGGGTAAGGAACTTATGTCTTCCTATGCGAAAGCAAAAGGTATTCCTTTCCATGAAATTTATAAAACGCAGTATCAGGAAAAAGTACAGCGCAAATATGGTTTTAGAAGCTGGGATGACTGCTTGGCTACGATAGGTCATGGTGGTTTAAAAGAAGGGCAGATTGTAAACCGTATGTACGAAGAGTACAAAAAAGACCACGTTGTTCAGATGACAGATGAGGATGTCTTAGAAACCATCGCAGAGAACAAATCTGTACCACAGAAAACAAAATCCAAGAGTGGTATTGTTGTAAAAGGTTTGTATGATATGGCTGTGCATTTTTCAAAATGTTGTAGTCCAGTACCAGGGGACGAAATCGTAGGTTTTGTTACCAGAGGTCGTGGTGTGTCTATTCACAGAACAGACTGTGTTAATATCATCAATTTAACAGATATTGAAAGGGTACGTTTGATTGAAGCAGAATGGCAGGCTGGTGCAGAAAATGAAGAACTTGGCGAATATTACACCGAGCTTAAGGTTTACTGTAATGATAAGCCAGGTATATTGGTAGAGGTATCCAGAGTGTTTGCAGAAAGAGATATCAATATCCTGGGACTTCATTCAAGAACAGGTAAACAAGGTGTGGCAACAATTGAGGTTTCCTTTAATACAAAAGGAAGACAGCAGATTAACAGTTTAATTGAACGCTTGCGTCAAATCGAAAACATTATAGAAATTCAGAGAACCACTGGCTAGTGGTTCTCATTTCTGCTTTTAAAGGGTGGTAATTATGAAAATTAACCATTATGTAGTTGGTCCAGTCCAGACCAATTGTTATGTAGTAATCAATGAGAAAAATAAAGAATGTTTTATCATCGATCCTGGGGCATCTGCAAAACAGTTAGCAGAGAGAATCAGAAAAGATGGATTAACACCAGTAGCGGTTCTTTTAACGCATGGACATTTTGACCATGCAGGTGCGGCAGAAGAGCTTGCAGAAGAATTTGGCATCAAAATTTATGCACATGAAGCTGAAAAAGATACGTTAGAGAATCCACAGAAAAATGTAAGCTGGATGATGGGGGCAAGTGAGACTTATCATGCAAATGTATTTTTAAAGGATGAAGAAGTACTTACGCTTGCAGGATTTGAAATCAAAGTGATTCATACCCCAGGGCATACCGAGGGTGGATGCTGTTATTATATTGAGACAGAAGCTGTTATTTTTACAGGTGATACGTTGTTTGCACAGTCAGTAGGAAGAACTGATTTTCCGGGTGGAAGCATGTCACAGATTGTGCGTTCTATTACAGAAAAAATTATGACATTAAATGAGGCTGGAAATTTGGAAACAGACATCATGGTCTATCCAGGACACAATGATCCAACCACAATTGAAACAGAGAGGATGAATAACCCTTACCTATGATAGTAATAAATTTTAACAAACCAGAATTTGAATATGATGTGCATTCGCTGATTAAGGCCTTCTTCGCAAAAGAAGATGTGGAGATGTATTACACTTGTAACGAGGCAGAAGTGGCAGGACAGAATGTTGCCTGTACGCATCGCAACATGGAAAACGAGGATGCAGATACACAGAAGAGATTGGAAGAAGCAGAGCACATTTTTTATATAGACTATTTGGATAATAAGATTTCTATCAAATGGATTGAAAATCAGGAAATACTTCGTGGCTCTGATTTTTTAGTAGAATTCGATGATAGAAAAGAAACAAAAAATGCACTGAAAAAGAAACTCTATGATTTGCTGAAAGAGGGAACTAATAGAGAACTTCCATGGGGAACTCTGACCGGAATTCGTCCAACGAAGATTCCAATGAAACTGATGGAAGAAGGGCTTAGCGATGATGAAATCAAAGCATATATGAAAGAAACCTATTTTGCTACTGATGAAAAGATACAGCTTTCGATTGACATTGCAAAAAGAGAAAAGGCGTTGCTTTCTAAAATCGATTACGAAAATGGATACAGCCTCTATATTGGAATTCCGTTTTGTCCAAGTACATGCTTGTATTGTTCCTTTACCTCATATCCACTTGCGGTATGGAGCAAACAGGTAGATGCATATCTTGACGCATTGGAAAAAGAAATTGCATTTACAGCAACCAAGTTTTATCATAAGAAATTAAATTCGATTTATATCGGTGGTGGTACGCCAACAACATTAAATGCTGAGCAGTTGGACAGATTGATTCGCAAAATCAAATGTAGTTTTGATTTGCAGCACTGTGTGGAATTTACCGTAGAAGCAGGCAGACCGGATTCGATTACGAGGGAAAAACTTTCTGTGCTTCGTAAACATGGCATTGATCGTATTTCGATTAACCCACAGACGATGAAGCAGGAAACCTTGGATTTAATTGGACGTCGCCATACGGTAGAACAGATCAAAGAGAGTTTTGCAATAGCAAGAGAACTTGGATTTGATAACATCAATATGGACCTTATTATGGGACTTCCACAAGAAGATATCGAAGATGTCAGAAATACGATGGAAGAGTTAAAAGCGATGAATCCAGATAATATTACGATTCATTCACTTGCAGTAAAGCGTGCAGCAAGACTTACCATTTTTAAAGATGATTATAAAGATATGCAGATGGTAAATACACAGGAGCATATGGACCTTTGTGCAGACTATTGCAAAGAAATGGGATTGGAACCATATTACCTTTATAGACAAAAGGGAATGGCTGGCAATATGGAAAATGTTGGATATGCAAAAGAAGGCAAGGCTGGTGTATATAATATCTTGATTATGGAAGAGAAACAGACTATAATGGCACTTGGTGCAGGTGCAACAACGAAGTTTGTTTTGCCTGAAAAAAATCCTGACGGAAGTCAGCGTATTGAGCGTGTAGAAAACGTAAAAGATGTAAAGAATTATCTCGAACGTGTAGATGAAATGATACAGCGAAAAATCAGAAAGATGGAGGAAGTAAAATGGCATTAAGCAAAAAGCCGGTAAACGGCATGAAAGATATATTGCCAGCAGAGATGGAAATCCGAGATTATGTGACTAGCGTAATCAAAGAAACTTATCGAAGCTTTGGGTTTACCCCAATCGAAACTCCTTGTATGGAAAATATCGCAAACCTTTCCAACAAGCAGGGTGGAGAAAACGAAAAACTTATTTTTAAAGTGTTAAAACGTGGAGAAAAATTAAACTTAGAAACTGCAACAGAAGAAGCAGATGTAGTAGACTTTGGTATGCGTTATGATTTAACCGTGCCTCTTACACGTTTTTATTCTAACAATGCAAACAATCTTCCTACACCTTTTAAGGCATTACAGATTGGCAGTGTATGGAGAGCAGACAGACCTCAAAGAGGGCGTTATCGTCAGTTTACACAGTGTGATATTGATATCTTAGGCGAACCAAGTAACCTTGCTGAAATCGAGCTTATCACAGCTACAACTACTACAATCGGAAAACTCGGATTTAAGAATTTTGAAATCCGTATCAATGAAAGACGTATCTTAAAAGCAATGGCAGCTTACAGTGGCTTTGCAGAAGAAGATTACGACAGCGTATTTATCACACTTGATAAAATGGATAAGATTGGTGTGGATGGCTGTGCAGACGAATTAGAACGCAATGGTTATGACAAGGCCAACATCGATAAATACCTCGGACTTTTCAAACTTTTAGAAGAAAAGAAAGATGTAGCAGAAGGTGTGGCATTCCTTGCGGATACATTGGGTGAATATTTAGATGCGGATGTAGTAAAAAATATGACAGAAATTGCAACAGCAGTAAATGCAACAAAGGCTGCAGATTTCACACTTGTATTTGACCCTACATTAGTACGTGGTATGAGCTATTACACAGGTACGATTTTTGAAATTTCTATGCCAGAACTTGGTGCTGCTTGTGGCGGCGGTGGCCGTTACGATAAGATGGTAGGCAAGTTCACAGGTAACGATGTACCAGCTTGTGGATTTTCAATCGGTTTTGAAAGAATTATTCTTTTACTTATGGAAAGTGGATTCCAGATTCCAGAAAGTCCTAAGAAGGTAGCTTACTTAGTAGAGAAAAACTATCCAGCTGAAAAACTTGTAGATGTTATGAAACAGGCAAAAGAAGCAAGAGAAAACAATCAGCAGGTATTAGTGGTTCGTATGAACAAGAATAAAAAGTTCCAGAAGGAACAGTTGACAAAAGAAGGTTACGAGGAGTTCGTTGAGTTTTTCAATAACTAATAAAGGAGATATAATATGGCAGAATCAATGAAAGGCTTACACAGAAGCCACAGATGTACAGAAGTATCGAATGCCAATATCGGTGAAACAGTTACCGTGATGGGCTGGGTACAGAAAAGAAGAAATTTAGGAAGCTTAATCTTCGTAGACTTACGTGATAGAAGCGGACTTTTACAGATTGTATTTGATACAGACAGTGTGGGTGAAGAAGGCTTTGCAAAAGCAGAAACTTTAAGAAGTGAATTCGTAATCGCGGTAGAAGGAACTGTTGCAAAGAGAACAGCTGCAGTGAACGAAAACTTAAAAACAGGTGATATCGAAATTATAGCAACAAGTCTTCGTGTATTATCAGAAGCTCAGACACCACCATTTGCAA
>JAFQWG010000155.1 GCA_017407605.1 Agathobacter sp.
ACAATTTTTTCCTTTACATTACGTAAGTAACGCTGACCACACAAGGAGCATTCACACAGTTCATAACCATAGCTATCTATACTTGGTTCCACTGCCTCTATTACAACTCCATCATGGTCTCCTGCGCATGCCAACTCCTCTGTAGTTCCAAATTGATTGTTAATATCTGTCTCCATATCTTCTCCACCGCTGGTACTCTCTCCATAAATCATAGTTAATAGCGCTGGACGAATCGTTCCCGTATATGGTTCTTCTATCTTTTGTTCAATCTTAGAATTTGTGCTAATTAACAAAGAACGAAATGGAACTCTATCATTGTAATAGTTTTCTAATTCTAACGTTAAGGTGCCAAAATCAAGAGATGTCGGAAAACTAGCCAACTTTCTTTTCTCATCTAACTCCACTTCAAACTTTTGACGACAATGAATACCATTATATTCTAATACTGTTAAAACGCCCCAAATTACCGAAGGCAATATGAGAATACATGCAAACAGCGCAATTCCAAATTTGCTTATTTTCTGACTCATACAAATCTCCTTCCTTCTAAAATTGGAAATAAATAAACGGATTATATGTTCCACTTACAATAAGTATAATCGAATAAATCAAAATTGCACATTGTAGTAAAACATCAAGAATCTGCACAGCCTTCATTTCTTTTAATTTTTGCAGTTTGTTTCCTAAAATCCTTTGTATTAAGCCAGCGCCTAATATTGCAAGTACTAAAATAATAACAAAACGCATAGAAATATAGGAGAAAATAGAATTGCTTGTAACAGATAATGTAAACATCTGTCTTATATAGTCATTTGCCTCAAAAATATTTCCAGCTCTAAAATAAACCAAACAAATAATTACCATTAGAATAGTATACAACCAGTTCAGTGGCTTTATTGGATTCTTTTCTAACCACTTACCTAAAAACAATCTCTCTATTACAGATAAAAATCCATGCATTAATCCCCATACTAAAAATGTGAAATTTGCTCCATGCCAAATACCTGTTAAAAAGAAAACAGTAAATAAATTGATATAAGTCCTTACCTTTCCTTTTCTATTTCCGCCCAATGGAATATATACATATTCCTTAAACCATGCAGACAGGGAAATATGCCATCTACGCCAAAACTCGCTAATGGAGCAGGACATATAAGGATAGTTAAAGTTCTCCTTAAACTGAAAGCCTAGCATTCGTCCAATACCGATTGCCATATCCGAATAACCCGAGAAATCATAATAAATCTGCAATGTATAGGATATCATTCCAAGCCAAGCAACTGCAGTACCTAATTCTGAGATTTCTAGGCTCCATATTGCATCTGCCACTTCAGCGAATGTATTTGAAAAAATAACTTTCTTTCCTAGACCATAGACAAATCGTCTCTGTCCTGAGTAGAACAAATCTAGGGATTCTTCTCTGTATTTAATCTGCGCTTCCACATCACTATATTTCACAATAGGTCCCGCAATCAACTGCGGAAACAATGATACGTATAATGCAAAATCAAATAGATTCTTCTGTAGATTTACTTTTCCAAAATACAGATCAATTACATAGGACATGGATTGGAATGTAAAAAAAGATATACCGATTGGCAGTACAATTTCCTTAAAGCCTAGTTCACCAGTTCCTTGCATCGTCAGCATTGATTGAATAACACCTAGCACACCTAGCTCATTTTGCATAATCGATTCAATGATTACAATAAGCATATTGAAATACTTAAAAACAAATAGCATGCCCAGATTCAACACAAGAATCACAATCAATACAGCTCTCTTATAACCCTTGTGCTCCTCATATTTATGAATTAGCAAACCACCTAAATAATTGATTAAAATAGAGCCTATCATAATGAACAGATAGTATACTCCACCCCATGCATAGAAAAAGAGACTCGCTACTAATAACAATGTATTTTTGTAGCGAATCCTCTTCTTTTCTGAACTAAATTTTAAATGTGATAGAATATAATTGCCAATTAATACAACTGGTAAAAATATCCATAAAAATGTCATGGAACTAAATAACATAATAATAGTACTCTCTTCCTTGAAAAATCAACGATTTTAAGGTTTTTCATTAGTGGATTTAATCCGAAGGGAGTCGAACCCGTTGGGTTCGTCACTTCCTCACCAAGTGGACTAGAGGGGAGTCGAACCCCTGTCCGAAAACCAATTCCCTGTCCTTCTACGAGTGTAGTCAGTTTTTTGACATTCCCTCCACCGTCCGGGAACTAACACCCTGACGGCTTTAGTAGCTTCATGATACGCCCACTGGCTCAAAGCTTTGCCAGCGTCGTTTCCTACAAAGTCGAAGCCTGGGTCCTAATGTGTAGGTGCACTAGGTCAGACTGCTGCAACTAGGCAGCGTATGCTAAATTTTCTTCAGCGTTTATATTTAAGTTTGCCATTTGACGCATTGCATACGACTCGCTTCTCCAGCTGCATGATCCCCGTCGAAACCATTACTAGCCCAAGATAGTTTGTTGTGGCATAACCACTTTTATTTACTAGCTGGTACTTTTAGCACCAGCATTGTTTACATAACTAAGCACGCATATTAACCTTAAAGTCACGTGCGGCTTCACGCTTCATATCTTTCTTCGCGATATCCTGACGTTTATCGTAAAGTTTCTTACCTTTTGCAAGCGCAATCTGGACTTTTACAAGTCCATCTTTTAAATACACTTCAACCGGTACGAGTGTGTACCCTTTTTCTGCGATTTTCCCAACCAGTTTTTGAATCTCTTTCTTATGGAGCAAGAGTTTCTTTGGCCGAAGTGGGTCTTTGTTGAAGATATTTCCTTTTTCATAAGGACTTACGTGCATACCATAGATATACACTTCTCCATTCTTTTCAATGCGTACAAAGGATTCCTTGATACTGCATTTTCCCATACGAATGGATTTTACTTCCGTTCCATGAAGGGCGATGCCTGCTTCATAGATTTCTTCCAAGAAATATTCATGGTATACCTTTTTGTTGTTGGCCACAAGTTTTTTTGCACCTTTTTCCATGAGGCATCCTCCTTTCATAGAATTTTATTTTAATCTTCTACCAGTGAAAAGTCAACCGTTCGTGCAATTCGGTCTGTTCCCTCTACACGCACACGCACTTTTTGGCCGAGCTTATAGGTTTTGCCACTATTTTCACCTACCATTTCATAATTAGCTTCAATAAAATGATAGTAATCGTCTCTGAGCTCTGTGACACGTACAAGACCTTCTACCGTATTTGGAAGCTCTACGAAGATCCCCCATTCCATCACGCCGGAAATGACACCTTCAAATTCTTCACCGATAAAGTTTTCCATGTACTGTACTTTTTTAAGCTTTACGGTTTCTCTTTCGGCTTCTTCTGCACGACGTTCGGTCTCACTAGCTTGCTTTGCAACATCATTTAAAATCTTATCATAGTGCTCAATGCGTTTTTCGTTCAATCGTCCACGCAAGTTCTCTTTGATAATTCTATGAATCTGCAAGTCCGGATAACGTCGAATTGGGGAGGTAAAGTGGCAATAATGATTTGCAGCCAAACCAAAATGCCCCGTACAGCTTGTGGTGTACTTCGCCTGTTTCATCGAACGAAGTGTCAGACGGCTGATAAGTGCTTCTTCTGGACTTCCTTCTATTTTTGCCAAAAGCTTTTGTAATTCTTTTGGATGAATATCTTCTCCGCCCAAGTGAATATGATAGCCAAAGTTATTGATAAAAGTATTTAACTTCTTCACCTTTTCATCGTCTGGATTATCATGGGTACGATATACAAATGGAAGTTCCTGCCAGAAATAATCAGCGGCCACTGTCTCATTTGCAATCAGCATAAAGTCTTCGATAATCTTGGTTGCTACATTTCTTTCATATGGCTTGATATCAATTGGTTTACCTTCACTATCTAAAATGACTTTTGTCTCTGGAAAATCAAAGTCAATCGAACCACGTTTCATACGTTTCTCACGAAGTATTGCCGCAAGTTCTTCCATCAATTCAAACATCGGAACCAATTCACGATATTTTTCGATTTCGGCTTCATCTTTATCTTCTAGGATTTTCTTTACACTGGTATAACTCATACGAGTGTCTACCTCGATGACTGTTTCTGCAATCGTATGATCAATAACCTCGCCCTTTGGATTGATTGTCATAATACAGCTAAGTGCAAGACGATTTTCTCCAGCATTCAAAGAACAAATACCATTGGAAAGCGCATGAGGAAGCATTGGGATTACACGATCTACCAAATATACAGATGTTCCTCTTTTTAAAGCTTCTACATCTAATGCACTTCTTTCCTGTACATAGTTAGTTACATCTGCAATATGCACACCAAGCACGTAATTTTCACCGTCTTTGCTTACAGATACGGCATCATCTAAGTCTTTAGCATCTTCACCGTCGATAGTTACCATTACTGTGTCGCGTAAATCCATACGACCTGCCATATCAGCTTCTGACACCTCTTTGGCTACATTTTCTACCTGATGCATGATTTTCTCGGAAAATTCCAT
>JAFQWG010000156.1 GCA_017407605.1 Agathobacter sp.
GGAACATCTACAATGGGTGCTTTAAAAGGTATCGATGGTGATGGTTCAGGTAAGAAACTCGGTGCTTTAACAGGCCTTTCTGTTGATGCAAGTGGTAGAGTATATGGTTCTTACGACAATGGTAATACAACACTTCTTTGTCAGGTTGCAGTAGCACAGTTCTCTAATGCTTCTGGTCTTGAAAAGATTGGTGACAGCTGTTACCAGACAACACTTAACTCTGGTGATTTCGACGGTATCGGTGTAGAAGTATCTGCTGATGGTAGCTCAATTTCTACTGGTGAATTAGAAATGTCCAACGTTGACCTTTCTGCACAGTTTACAGATATGATTATTACACAGCGTGGCTTCCAGGCAAACTCACGAGTTATCACAACTTCTGATACATTATTAGAAGAACTTATCAACCTTAAGAGATAATAATTTTGGTTAAAAATGGCTTAAAACAGGCCTGAAATTGGTAAAAAATGGGAAGCGATTTCGATCGTTTCCCTTTTTTGTTATAAAGATAGAAAAATAGATGCAAATTTTCGACAAAAATCGCATTTTTTAGACAAAAGTAAGTAGACATTTGCTGTAAAGTTTAGTAAAATCATATAAAGGGTCAATCTGTATATTGGGTCGAAGTATGCCCATATGCAAGAAAGAATCACAAGATTTAGTGGTTGTACATAATCGGTGACCCAAATAATGATATGGAAGGTGTATCATATGGATATAGCATCTCTTGCAGGTATAGTACTCGGTGTAGTAATGGTAGTATTCGGTATTTTCTCCAGTGGTGGCTTTGCCGCATTTGGAAACTTTGTCGATTTACCATCTGTATTCATTACCATCGGTGGTTCTATCAGTTCGGTTTTAACTGCACATAAATTACCTGACTTTTTAAATGGTATCAAAGCGATTAGCTTGCCATTCCAGGATAAGGTAGTAAATCCAGGTCAGGTTATTGCTCAGATTATTGAGCTTTCTAATATTGGACGTAAAGAAGGTCTTCTTGCTCTAGAAGAAGCTGCTAACAATATCGAGGATGATTTCCTTAAGAAAGGTATCATGCTGGTAGTAGATGGTACAGATCCTGAACTTGTGCGTGGTATTTTGGAGACAGACCTTTACTGTTTACAGGATCGTCATGGTAAAGTTATTGGTTTCTGGGAAAAATGGGCAGAAATGGGTCCTGCATGGGGTATGATTGGTACCCTGATTGGTCTGGTTAACATGTTAAAACAGTTAAATGATCCAGATTCTATCGGACCTCAGATGGCGGTAGCGCTCCTTACTACTTTGTATGGTTCTTTGATTGCTAACTGGTTATGTACACCTATTTCATACAAATTAAAAGCAAATGATGCGTTAGAAGTAATGATGAAAGAGATTACGATTGAGGGACTCCTTTCTATCCAGGCTGGTGAAAACCCACGAGTTATTGAGGAAAAATTAAAATCCTTCCTTGCACCTAAGGTTCGTGAAGAAATGCTTGGACAGCAGGATGAATTCGGAGGTGGCGAATAGTGGCAAAGAAAAAGAAGCAAGAGGGTTCAAAAGGTTCTCCTGCATGGATGGCGACATTCTCCGATCTTATGAATTTGCTGCTTTGTTTCTTCGTACTTTTATTCTCGATGTCAAGTGTAAGCGAAGAAAAGTTCCAGATGGTAATTGCTTCTCTTCAGTCTAAGGTTAGTATTTTTGAGCAGGGTGGCTTGAATATTGGCGAGGGTGAGATGGTTGGCGGAGGTATCCGTCAGTTGGAGTTTTTGGATTCTTACTACAATGAACTTGCGAACTCTAAGAGTGAAGAGGATTACAATGAGGATGGCGATTCCAAAGTTAAAGAGGAATACGAAGAGCAGGCATTGGCTGAATCCGAAGAAATGGCAGAAGATATTCAGCAGGCTGTTGATGAACTTGGGATTTCAAATGCAGTGGAAATAGAGTTCGATGAACAATATGTTATGTTGAATTTAAGTGGAGCAATCCTGTTTAAGTCAGGTGAGTCTGATGTGTTGACCGAAGCAAAAGCAGTATTAGATAAGGTTTCAATTGTATTAGAAAGATACGATCAGAATATTATCGAAATTGAAGGTCATACAGATAATGTTCCAATTTCTGGCAAAAGTAAGTATGAGAGTAACGATGTATTGTCAATGTATCGTGCTTTATCTGTGGCAGATTATATCAGAGAAGTCACAGACTTAAATCCAGCATATATTAAATCTTCTGGACGTGGTGAGTATGTTCCGATTGCAGACAACACCACGGCAGATGGCAGAGCAAGAAACCGTAGAGTTATTATTAAAATATATAATTCTTATAGCTCCCATATTGAAGAATAACGGGACTAAGAAAACAAAAGGGGTATTACACTTATGAAAAAGAATTTGATGACAGTAATTATTTTGGCATTGGTTTTTGCAAACTTTGTTTTAACAGCATTGCTTTTATTTACGGTATATCCACAGACACAAAAAGCAAATGCAATGATTACAAGAGTTTGTGAAGCAATCGATTTAGAATTAAATAGTGGTGCAGCCACAGGTTTATCAAATCTGCCAATTGATCAGATTGAGACTTATGATGTAGCTTCAGGTGAAACTATTACAGTTAACTTAAAGAATGGTGGTTACGCAGTTGTATCTGTTGCTATTTCTGTAAATAACAAGAGTGAAATTTATGAGGATTCAACAACAGAATCATTATCTACAAAGGAATCTATCATAAAAGACTGTATCATTGAAACTGTAGGCAACTTTACAAAAGAAGAATTAAATGCAAGCAAGGATGGGGTAAAGTCAGAATTGTTAAAGACACTTCAGAAGATGTTTGGTGCTGATTTTGTAGTAGGTATCAGCTTCCCTAAATTTACAATCGACTAATTGGGAAGGTATAAAATTACGATACAGGTGGTGAGTAGAGAATGGGTGATGTTTTATCTCAAAATGAGATAGATGCCTTGTTGAACGCGCTCAGTAGTGGCGAGTTAGATGTAGATGAAATTAAAGAAAATGGCGAAAAACAAGTAAAAGATTACGATTTTGCGCGACCATCCAAATTCTCGAAGGAACATCTTCGAACACTGGAGATTATTTTTGAACACTATGGAAGATTGTTATCGACAAACCTTCCAGTGTATTTAAGAAAGAATGTTCAGATTGAAGTTATGAATTCGGAGGCGGTTACATATCAAGAGTTTTCAAATGCTCTTTCTAATCCAGTTCTTTTAGGAATTGTTAATTTTGCACCTTTGCAAGGAAGCATTATTATGGAAATGGCGACAAACCTTGGTTATGCAATGGTAGACCGTATGTTAGGCGGCAAGGGTGAGACGCTTGACAAGATGCGAGAATTCTCAGAAATTGAGCTTTTGATTATTGAGAGAATTTTTATTGTATGTGTTAATCTTTTGCATGAGCCTTGGCAGAATGTATTATCTATTCAGCCTAGACTTGAAAGAATTGAAACGAACTCGCAGTATGCGCAGATCATATCTCCGAGTGAAATGATTGCGATTATTACAATCAATGTCAAAATTGGAGAAGTTGAAGGTCTTATGAATATATGTCTCCCATATCTTACTGTGGAAGACGTAATCGATAAATTAAACACAAAATACTGGTACGCAAATATGCAGCAATACGATGAAACAGATTATGCAGATGCAATTGAAGTGTTGATTCGTAAAGCTCAGATTCCAGTAAAAGCGGTTTTAGGCAATAGCACTATTTCCGTTAGTGATTTTTCTATGCTTCAGGTAGGCGATATTATTCGTTTGGACCGAAAAGCAGAAGAAGAGCTTGATGTTTATGTCGGAAATATAAAGAAATTTGCTGCGTTGCCAGGGGCGTCTGGTGATAATTATGCAGTAAGGGTCACAGAAGTGATCAGAGAGGAGCAATAGGGGTATGGATGGAGTATTATCTCAAGAAGAAATCAGTGCATTACTAAGCGATCCAAATGGTGCTGCGCAGGCTGATGGCAAATTGACAGATGTTGAAAAAGATGCCATTGGCGAAATTTCCAATATTAGTATGGGTACAGCAGCTACCACACTGTTTTCTCTTGTAAATAGAAAAGTAGAAATTTCAACACCAGTTGTTTCATATGCGACATGGGATGATTTGTCAAAGTCATATGAAAAACCATGTGTATTTATTCGTATTGCCTATACAGTAGGTCTTGATGGAAGTAATATTCTTGTATTAAAGGAAAATGACGTTAAAATCATCACAGATCTTATGATGGGTGGCGATGGTACAAATATTGATGGTGAATTAGGGGAATTACACTTAAGTGCGATAAGTGAAGCGATGAACCAGATGATGGGTTCTTCAGCAACATCATTGTCCTCTATGCTCAACAAAACAATCGATATCAGCCCACCAATGGCAGATCTTATCGATATGAAAGATCAGATTGATGAAGCTTCCATTGATGAGTTCTTATCAAAAGAGTTTGTACGTATCACTTTCCGTATGGAGATTGGAGATTTGGTTGATAGTGAAATCATGCAGTTGTATCCAATTTCATTTGCAAAAGAAATGTGTGAAGGTGTTACACGTACAATGGAAATTGATGCGCAAAGTGTAAAAGAGCCAGAACCAGCTCCAGCGCCAACTTCGGCTCCACCTCCAGCTCCGGTACAGCAGGCAGCACCTGTTGATATGGGAATGGGACAGCCTATGATGGCTCAACCAATGATGGGACAGCCTATGATGGCTCAGCCTATGATGATGGGACAGCAGATTGTTCAGCAGCCAGTAAATGTACAGCCAGCACAGTTTGGAGCGTTTGGAAATGTACCAATGGGAATATATCAGCCGGAAAACATCAATTTGATTATGGATGTTCCATTAGAGGTAACCGTTGAGCTTGGTAGAACAAGTAAGTCAATTTCTGACATTCTTGATTTTGGTCCAGGTAAGATTATTGAATTAAACAAGATTGCTGGTGAACCAATTGATGTGCTTGTAAATGGCAAGTATGTTGCAAAAGGCGAAGTTGTTGTTATTGAAGAAAGTTTTGGCGTTCGTATTACAGAGATTGTAAATGCGTTACCTGTACAGCAACAGTAATTGAGAAATAAGGAGATTATAAGATGGGAAAAAATATTTTAATTTGTGATGATGCAGCTTTTATGAGAATGATGATCAAAGATATTCTTACTAAAAATGGTTATAACGTTGTTGGTGAAGCTGAGAATGGTGCAGTTGGTGTAGAAAAATATAAAGAACTTAAACCAGATTTGACACTTATGGACATCACAATGCCAGAAATGGATGGTATTAATGCATTAAAGAATATCAAAGCAGCTGATGCAGGCGCTAATGTTATTATGTGTTCTGCAATGGGACAGCAGGCAATGGTTATTGAAGCAATCCAGGCAGGCGCAAAAGACTTTATTGTTAAACCATTCCAGCCAGAACGTGTATTAGAGGCTGTTAAAAAAGTAGTAGGTTAGTATGAATATTTTATTGCTTTCATCCTCTTTGGATAGTTTTTTACAACTAATTGGTGTGTTGCTGGTGTTCATATTTGTGTTGGCAATTACTTATGCTGTGACAAGATGGATGGCTGGATATCAGAAGATTAAAATGAAAAGCAAAAATCTTCAGATATTAGAGACAATACCAGCAGGATCAAATAAAATGATTTGTCTTGTGAAAGCAGGCACAGAGTTTTTAGTGGTTTCTATTGGGAAAGATGAAATTCGTCCCCTTATGACCTTAAAAGAAGATCAGCTTACAGATTTATCATTTATGAATGAAGTTGAAGGGGCTGTAACGGGAGAGTCTTTTCAGGAAATTTTTGGACAGTTAAAAGAAAAAATGTCCTCAAAAAAATAGCATTAGAAGTATAAATAGGTAGTTTATGAATAAGTTTAAAAAGTATTACTGCATTGCATCAATCCTGATTGCAGTAGCTATTGCAGCATTTTCAATTGCATATACTTTTGCCAGTCCTACAGAGGTGTACGCTTCTCAAACTGGAGATGGAGCCAATTATAGAGATAATGTAAATGGGCTTTCGATTACATACAATAATGACGAAGGTTCCATGTCAGCGCCAATTCGTATTCTTTTACTTTTGACGATTATTACATTAGCACCATCTATTCTGATTATGTTAACTTCATTTACCAGAATAATAATTGTGCTGCATTTTGTCCGAACGGCTATGGGAACGCAAACGGCACCACCAAATCAGGTGTTAATCGGACTGGCCTTATTTTTGACTTTCTTCATTATGTGGCCAACGTTTCAGGAACTTAATACAACAGTGTTAGAGCCATTGGATCGTGGTGAGATTACGACGGAGGAAGTTTTTGAATTAGCAGAAGATCCAATTCGCGAGTTTATGTATAAATACACTCAGGATAAAGACTTGGCATTGTTTGTGGATATTTCAGGAGAGACTTATGCAACCGTAGATGATATTCCAATGACGATAGTTATTCCTGCTTTTATCATTAGTGAATTACGTGAAGCCTTTATAATGGGATTTTTAATTTATATTCCTTTTATTGTTATAGATATGGTGGTTTCGTCTGTGCTTATGTCAATGGGTATGATGATGTTGCCACCGACGACAATATCTTTGCCATTTAAGATTTTGTTGTTTGTTTTGGCAGATGGTTGGAATTTGTTGATTGCCAACCTTGTCCGAACGTTTTATTAAGGAGTGAGATAGATGATTACACAGGATGCAGTACTTGATATTGCCAGAGATGCTATATTTACAATCGTAATTGTGGCTGCACCATTGCTTTTGATTTCTCTTATTGTAGGTCTTATCATTAGTATTTTCCAAACAGTTACGTCTATTCAGGAACAGACGCTTACCTTTGTGCCAAAGATTTTGGCAGTGTTTCTTTCTATGATGTTGTTTGGTTCATGGATGATGAATACTCTGATTGAATTTATGCAGACACTGTGGTCGAATTTCAGCTATTATACGAGTATGTGATAAGCCATGGTTAATTTCAGCTTTAATTTAGTAGAATTTGAATACATATTTTTAATATTGGTAAGAATTGCATCATTTATTTTTGTGGCTCCTTTTTTTAGTCAGAAAGGAGTACCTGCACAGGCAAAGATAGGGATTGCACTTTTTTCGGCATTGGTTATATATAATGCAGTGCCAGCGCCAGAACTTACCTATTCTGGTGTTGTAGGATACGGAGTGGTCGTATTAAAAGAGGGAATTACAGGTTTGCTAATTGGTTTTGCAGCATATATCTGTAATTCTATTGTTGTTTTTGCAGGTAGCTTGATAGATATGGATATTGGCTTGTCTATGGCACAGGAATTTAATCCAGATATGAGTATGCAGATGACTTCAACTGGTAATCTGTATTATTATTTAATTTTTGCAATGCTGTTAGCAACAAATATGCATCATTATATATTGAAAGCGATATGTGATTCTTTTTATGTAGTACCGATTGGAGGCGCGCAGTTTGAATGGGATAGTTTAGTTCTTTCCATGACGGTGTATATGACGGACCTTTTTGTTATTGGTTTTAGAATCTTTTTGCCAGTGTTTGCAGTAATTATGATAATGAACTGTATTCTTGGAGTTATGGCAAAGGTTGCGCCACAGATGAATATGTTTTCGATTGGTATTCAGCTTAAAATTTTGGTGGGATTTACAGTTTTGTTTTTAACAGCATTTCTGTTTCCAAGCGTAACAGATATGGTGTTTGATGAAATAAAGAAAATGGTGGTTTTGATTATTGAAGGTATGTATTGACGATAATTATTCGAAAAACCTCATATTGCCCTATAATCTGCAGTGGTTTGCGGATGGAGAAGGCGGCGAAAAGACAGAACCTGCAACGCAAAAGAAGTTAGATGATGCTAGAAAAGAAGGCAAAGTTGCCAAAAGCAAAGATTTAACGGAGGGTATTGCACTTGTTGTTTTGTTTTTGCTGTTAAAAGTATTCATCGGTTATGTTGGCGAGCGAATGGTAAATTTGTTTAATTCTACCATAGGAAGAATGGCAGAATTTATGGAAGTTAACCGAGCTGGACTATCAACGGTGGCTGTTACATCAATGCTTATGAATGCGATTCTTGAATTATTATTGATCATTTGGCCATTTTTAGTGTTTGGTTTTGCGATAACTTTTTTAGTTACAGTATATCAAGTTGGATGGAAGGTTTCTACGAAAGCAATGGAGCCAAAACTATCCAAATTTAATCCGATTAATGGATTTAAGCGTATTTTTTCAAAAGATTCGATTTTTGAATTGGTGAAATCCATCGCAAAAGTTGGCATTATCGTGTATATCACATACACAAATGTCAAAGATGAGGCAAATAATTTATTTATATTGTATGAAATTAGTCTTAATCAGGCGATTGCACTGGTTGGAGAAATAATTTTGGATGTTGGTCTTCAGATTGCGATTGTTTTTGTGTTTGTTGGTCTGGTTGATTTCTTCTATCAGAAGTGGAAGTTTGCAGATGAGATGAAGATGACCAAACAGGAAGTAAAAGATGAATATAAAAATACAGAAGGGGATCCTCAGATTAAAGGACGTATTCGTCAGAAGATGAGAGAGGCTTCTCAGAGACGTATGATGCAGGATGTACCTAAAGCTGACGTTGTAATTACTAACCCTACGCATTTTGCGGTAGCGATTAAATATGATGCAGAAGTCAGCAAAGCACCGATTGTGGTAGCAAAAGGTGAAGATTTTTTAGCACAGAAGATTAAAGAAGTGGCTAAAGAGCATAATGTTGAAATTGTAGAAAATAAACCATTAGCACGAATGTTATATCATAATGTTGATATAGGGGCGGAAATACCACCAGAGTTATATCAATCAGTGGCAGAAGTGCTTGCAATGGTATATCATATGAAAAATCCATAGATGGCATACAAAATGGATTGGTGAAAGAAGTTAAATTTTGATTAAATTATTACGTGCGAAAGGAGGAAGCTTAAAATGGGTAAAATGCTAAAGAATGCAGATTTAGGCGTTGGGTTATATTTGCTGGCTGCAGTTATATTCTTTATCATACCTATTCCTCCTTTGCTCTTAGACGTAATGTTAGCTATCAATTTAGGGATAGCACTTGTTATTTTGTTTAATGTATTGTTTGTAAAAGAAGTATTGGATATGTCTTATTTCCCAACGCTTCTCTTATTTACAACAATTTTTCGTATTTCCTTAAACGTATCATCCACAAGACTTATTTTGTTATATGGAGATCCAGGTAATGTCGTTCTTACTTTTGGTGAGTTCGTAGGTGGTAATAATCTTGTCGTAGGTGCCATTGTATTTATTGTATTAATTCTGATTCAGTTTATGGTTATCAATAAAGGTACAGAACGTATTGCAGAAGTAACTGCGCGATTTACCTTGGATGCGATGCCTGGTAAACAGATGGCAATTGATGCTGACTTAAACACTGGTGCAATTACAGAAAAGGAAGCACGTGCTCGTCGTGATAAGATTCAGGAAGAATCAAGTTTCTTCGGCGCTATGGATGGTGCTACAAAGTATGTAAAAGGAGATGCAACTGCTGGTCTTATTATTACACTTATCAATATGGTTGGTGGTGTGATTATGGGTATGACCAGCATGGGAATGGATATTGGTGGTGCATTTTCGCATTTTGGTATCCTGACCATTGGTGATGGATTGGTATCTCAGATTCCATCCTTACTTATCTCATTGTCTACTGGTATTTTAGTTACCAAGGGTTCTAAGGATACTGATTTTAGCGAGTCTGTATTAAAACAACTTTTCGGTATTCCACGAGTA
>JAFQWG010000003.1 GCA_017407605.1 Agathobacter sp.
ACACGGTGATGCGGCAGTCGCCGCATCATCCACTGTCTAAGCTTGCTCTTATGTGTACAAGTACCCATCGAGCAAGTTAGCCATTGTATGCTCTGCTCATTGCTAACGCACAACTTCCAATTTGTAGAGATAGAGGAAAGGAGTAAAGTAGATATGGAAACTTGGTATTACGAAGTAGTAAGTATTGATGGCGATTATGCCAACTTAAAAAGAATTGATGTTGAATTAGATGATTTAAAACTTGTTGCAAGAGCTTTGCTTCCAGCGGAGATTATGGTGGGAAGTAAATTGAAGTATGAACTTTTACAGTATGAAATTATGTAAGGGGATTTGAGATGAAGTATGCGATGTTTGAGCAACTAGAAACAGAGAACCTCATATTGCGTAAGTTTAGAAGCGAGGATGCAAACTGCTTCTATAAGCGAGTAGGTGGAAGCGAAGATGTAACAAGGTACATGCTCTGGCAGCCACATGAGTATATAGAGGAAAGTCAGAAAAGTATAGAAAAAGTTCTAGCAAGATATGAAGAGGGCAAGTGTTATACCTGGGCAATTGCGTTAGCGAAGGATGATTCTGTTATTGGTAGGATTGATTTGCTTCGTTTCGATGAGGAGAATAGCAGTTGCAGTTTTGCTTATATGCTCGGAAAAGAATTCTGGGGTCGAGGTTTCGGTACAGAAAGTTTAAAAGCAGTGTTTGCATTTGCTTTTGAAAAGATGGAGATGCAGAGTATTGTTGCGGATCATATGAGTGAGAATGTGGCTTCTGGGAAAGTGATGCAAAAAGTGGGTATGCGTTTTGTGCAGAAGTATCTTCAGAAATATGAGAAGTGTGGAAAATACTATGATGCCGACGAGTATGTAATCGATGCAGGAGATTGGTTTTAGGAGGAAAAGGTTATGCTAACCTATCCAATGAATCAGCGAGAGGATAAACCGAAATATTATTATTTGTATTCGGCTATAAAAGAAGATATCCTGTCGGGAAATTTAAAGAAAAATGAAAAACTTCCTTCCAAACGTTCTTTGGCAGAGCATTTGGGAATTAGTTTGATTACGGTGGAAAATGCGTATCAGATGCTAAAGGATGAGGGCTACATTGAGTCAAGAGAACGTAGCGGGTATTTTGTGACGGAACTAAAGGTGCTTGGACGTAAAGTGAACACTTCGAAAGAATTACAGATGTTGGATTTTAAGAGTGCAGCACAGCGAAAGAACGGCATTAGCAAAATAAATGGAGAGATAGGATACGGAACTAGAGAAAAAAATTTATTTCCAGAGTCTGTGTATTTTAAAACAGTACGAAGTGTGCTTACCGAATATGGAAGTGAGCTTTTGGATAAGTCTCCAAATGAGGGGTGTGCGATTCTTAGAAATGCCATTGCAAAGTATTTATTGCGCTATAGAGGCATTTTTGCACAGCCAGAGCAGATTATTATAGGCTCTGGTGCAGAATACCTTTACAGTACGATTGTGCGAATGTTTGGAAATGATAAAATTTATGGATTAGAAGATCCATCGTATCATCAGATTCAGGCAGGTTATGAAGGAATGGGGGCAAAGTGCGAACTTCTTAAGATGGGAAAAGAAGGTGTGTTATCCACGGAATTGGAGAGAACGCAGGCAGATATTCTACATGTTACGCCATTTCATAGTTATCCATCGGGGGTGACTGCATCTGTACGAAAAAGACAGGAATATTTGGAATGGGCGAAGGAACGAAATGCCATCATTATAGAGGATGATTTTGATAGTGAGTTCTTTATGCCTGGTAAGCCAATTGATACACTGTATATGTCAGACGATGGTCAGAGTGTCATTTATATCAATACGTTTTCCAAAAGCCTTTCTCCGTCCATTCGTATTGGGTATATGATATTGCCAGAAAAATGGATCGATAAGTATAAAGAGAATGTGGGCGAATTTTCTTGTACTGTACCAGTGTTAGACCAATATGTCCTTGCGGAGTTTATTGAAAAAGGACATTTTGAGCAGCATTTAAATAGAGTTAGAAGACATAGAGAACGATAAAGCGTATGGATTTAAGAAGACATGAAATGTAATAAAATACATTTTGTGTCTTTTTTGATTTTACCATTGTGACAAAATTTGGCGACTAGGAATATTCTGTAATAAGGATAAATAGAATAGGAACGATTATGACATTTCGAGTGGTATATCCAAAGGATATTGAAGGCTTAAGAATAGAAAAACGGGCAATACTTATAGATATTCGCTCTCGTGATGAGTACCGAGTGGGACACTGGGAAGGAGCGATAAATTATCCTGAAGAAGAAATAGAAGATTATACAAAGGTGCTGGGAAGAAAACGTCCGATTATCGTGTATTGTGGACATGGAGGTGCAAGTATGCAGCTTGCACGTACACTTGGCAGAAGTGGATATGAAGTTGGTACTGTAGTGGGCGGATATGAGGCGATGAAAAAGTATAAAGATCCAAAACGATAATAAGTGGAAAAAACTGGAGGTAGAAGACACAAAAAATGCAAAAGAAATAATAGGAATTGGATTGAAAAAGTAGTGTCAAATAGAGTATAGTATTTATGATGCACTTACTGTGCGTATGTGCATCATGAATTTCAAAATAAAGCAGGTTTGTCCCGTAAGTTATGCTTGGACAAATTAAGACAAGATGGAGAAATCTATATGAAAACATATGAATTGGTTGTGCCTTGCCATTTTGGCATGGAAGCCGTAACAAAAAGAGAAATATATGATTTGGGATATGAAATTACACGAGTAGAAGATGGTCGTATTACCTTTGAAGGAGATGCAGAAGCAATTTGTCGCGCAAATGTATTTTTGCGTAGCGCTGAGCGTGTGCTTCTTCTTGTAGGTCGTTTTAAAGCGACTACCTTTGAAGAATTATTTCAGGGAATCAAAGCACTTCCATGGGAAGAGTATATTCCACAGGATGGAAAGTTCTGGGTAAAGAAGGCGTCTTCTATTAAGAGTAAATTATTTAGTCCATCCGATATTCAATCTATTACAAAAAAAGCAATGGTAGAAAGATTAAAAGGGGTATATCATACGGATTGGTTTAAGGAAGATGGTGCAGAGTATCCAGTACGAATTTTTTTATTAAAAGATGAAGTAACAGTTGCACTTGATACTTCTGGAGATTCTCTTCATAAGAGAGGGTATCGTTTGGCGACAAGTAAAGCTCCTATTACAGAGACTCTGGCTGCAGCACTCATTATGCTGACTCCATGGAGAAAGGATAGAATTCTTGTTGATCCTTTCTGTGGTAGTGGAACATTTCCAATTGAAGCAGCTATGATTGCAGCAAATATTGCACCAGGCATGAATCGAGAGTTTACTGCAGAAAAATGGACAAATATCATTCCAAAACAGCTTTGGTACGATACCGTACAGGAAGCGGAAGATATGGTAGATAAGGATATTCAGGTGGATATTCAAGGGTATGACTTGGATGGTGAAGTGGTAAAGAATGCACGTGAAAATGCACGTCGTGCAGGGGTGGATCATTTGATTCATTTCCAGCAGCGTGATGTGGCAAAGCTTAGTCATCCAAAGAAATATGGTTTTATTATTACAAACCCACCATATGGTGAAAGGTTAGAGGAAAAAGCAGATTTGCCAGATTTATATACCACAATTGGTGAGGTGTATAAGAACTTGGATGCATGGTCTATGTATATGATTACAAGTTATGAAGATGCAGAACGTTATGTTGGCAGAAAAGCAGACAAGAACCGTAAGATTTATAACGGTATGATTAAGACGTATTTTTATCAGTTTATGGGCCCAAAGCCACCAAAACAGAGTAAATAAAGAGGTAAGAAATATAAATGAAATTCTCAAGAAGATATGTAATTTTAACGCTTCTATTATGTAGCGTCTTTTTGTACAAATTTCAGATTATGGATATGGACAATGCAGTGCTGGGAGAGTTCCGTGGTGGTTCATTAAATACGGATACATGGAATTCTATGGTTGCAGATGATGTAAATAGTCAGGAGATTAAGCTTGTGATTGACAATAAAGAATTCACAAGTAAAAGATACGATTTTTATATGGATGATAACCGCAACATTATGGTGCCAGTATCGATTATAAGAGATGTGTTGGATTGTAGTGCGCATTTGTATGAGGATAGTCAGCTGTTAGTGGAAAAACACAATCTTAGTGCAACCTTGGTGTTGGATGATACAAATGCAGTCAGTACTGGTGAATCGGTAAGTGTGGTTTCGCCACTTACTAAAGTAGATGGGGAATACTATGCTAGTTTAAATGATTTGTCAAATCTGCTTGGATATGGGCATTCTTTTGATTATGAAACGAATACGCTAGTTGCATCAGATACTGCGGAAAATACAAAGTCTTTGCCAGCAAGTTATGATCTTCGCGAGAGAGGCAGAGTATCTGCAATTCGTAATCAGGGTGCATATGGTACGTGTTGGGCATTTGGTGCTTTAACAGCTATGGAATCTGCACTTTTGCCAGAGGATTTTTATTTGTTTTCTGTAGATCATATGAGTATGAGCAATTCATTCTATATGACGCAGTATGATGGTGGTGAATATACGATGGGGATGGCGTATCTGGCAGCGTGGCAGGGACCTGTTCATGAAAAAGATGATCCATATGGAGATGGTAAAACAGATGGCTCACTTAAGGCTGTAAAACATGTACAAGAGATGCGAGTGATTGCATCAAAAGATATTTCTGCAATCAAAGAAGCTGTTTTTAAATATGGTGGAGTGCAGACTTCATTTTATAATAGTCTTTCCAATGCTTTTGCAAGTTCACCATATTATAATAACGAGACAAAGGCATATTGTTATATTGGTACGCAGAAGCCGAATCATGAAGTTGTAATTATTGGTTGGGATGATAACTATTCCAAAGAGAATTTCTCGGTGCCATTAGAAGGGGATGGTGCATTTATATGCCAGAACAGCTGGGGAAGCAGTTTTGGAGAACAAGGAATTTTTTATGTGTCATATTATGATACAAACATAGGCACGCATAATGTGGTTTATACACGTATTGATGAGGTCAATAATTACGACAATATTTACCAGAGTGATTTGTGTGGCTGGGTTGGTAAAATGGGGTATGAAAAAGAATCCATGTATGGTGCAAATGTTTTTACTGCAAAATCAAATGAAGATGTGGCTGCAACCGCATTTTATGCGACGGCTCCAGATACAGAATATAAAGTGTATATGGTAAATAATTTTGAAGATGAGAAGTCTTTCCACAAACGTGTATTGGTTGCGGAAGGAATGCTTGAAGATGCAGGATATTATACAATAGATTTTAAAGAACCTGTTGAAGTGAAAAAAGATGAACGATATGCGGTGGTTGTGTATGTTAACACTCCAGGTGCAACACATCCAATGGCAATCGAATATGATTCAGGTGATAAGTTCTTGGATAAAGTAGATTTGGAGGATGGCGAAGGCTATATTAGTTATAGTGGAGCAAAATTTATGAATGTAAAAGAAAAGCAAAACTGTAATCTTTGCATTAAAGCTTTTACAAATAATAAATAAGAAACAAAGTAACAATGGAAAAAAAGATATTACAGTGGTCTGCAGTATCTTCTGGAATACTGACCGTTTTTATCTGTATCAGTCTATACTATTTACCATCCGTAAATAATCATGCAGGGTTTTGGCTGCGGCTGATTGGAAAAGAAATAGAAATCGAGATTGAAGAAGGAACTGTAGAAGCAGAAGAGGAACAATTATATATTGAACTTCCAGAGAATTTTGATGGGAAGAATATAACGATTAAAAATGATTACCTGACACAGACTATTTATGTAAAGTTTGCGCAGGCAATTGAAAATTATTCTGAAGATTACAGTGTAAAGGGTGGAAGTAATCACATTGCAAACATGTCTTATTATACGGAAGGTGAAGCTGGTGTGCTGGCGATTCGCTTGGATAAGGTGTGTGAAATTTCGTATTTATATAAGGATGGAAATTTATGTGTGAAACTAATTGATCCGCATGATATCTATGACAAAATTATTGTTGTAGATGCAGGTCATGGGGGTAGAATGCCTGGAGCTGTTAAAAGAGGAATATATGAAAAGACAATTAATCTGGGCATCGTAAAGCAGATTAAGGCTGTTTTTGATGAAGCAGGGGACAAGAGTCTTAAGGTATATTATACAAGACTTGATGATACGAATCCATCGCTTGCAGAGCGTACAAACTTATCTAATTATGTAGATGCTGACCTATTTATCAGTATACATAATAATGCGTCCAATTCGGGATTGTTTAATAATCAGCATGGTACGCTTATTCTGTACAGTGCAGATGATGAGGGGGAATTGAATAGCCGGCGGTTTGCAGAAATCTGTATGGATAACATTACAGAGACTGCAGGAAGCGTAAATCTAGGATTGGCAGATGGTGATGATTTATATGTTGTAAGGTATAACAATGTGCCTGCAATACTTATTGAAGTGGGCTATATGACGAATACAACAGAACTTAATAATTTGACGAATCCAGAGTACCAAAGAAAAGTGGCAGAAGGCATATATAATGCTGTAATGCAAGCATATGAGGAAGGATATTAAGATGAAAAAGATTATTTTTGCAACAGGAAATAAAGATAAAATGCGTGAAATTCGCGAAATTATGGTTGATGTGGATGTAGAAGTAATTTCTATGAAAGAAGCTGGTATTTCTGTAGATGTAGAAGAAAATGGCACCACATTTGAGGAAAATGCTTTGATTAAAGCTAGAGCAATTGCAGAGCATACAGATGCAATTGTTTTGGCGGATGACTCCGGCCTTGAGATTGATTATTTGGACAAGGCCCCAGGGGTATATTCTGCTCGTTTTATGGGAGAGGATACTTCTTATGAGATTAAGAATCAGGCGCTTATTGATAAATTAGAAGGCGTTGCAAAGGAAGAACGTACTGCAAGATTTGTTTGTGCGATTGCAGCAGTACTTCCAGATAAAAGTGATATAGTAGTAAGAGAAAACATGGAAGGGTATATTGGGTATCATGCAGAAGGAGAAAATGGATTTGGATATGATCCAATCTTTTTCCTAGATGAATTCGGATGTTCATCTGCTGCACTTTCTCGTGAGCAAAAGAACGCAATCAGCCATCGTGGCAAGGCTCTTAGAGTAATGAAAGACATTTTGTTAGAACGCGGAACCCTGTAAAATCAAGGGTTCCGAGACTTTTTTAAAAAAATAATTTTTTTTTAAAAAATAGTGTTGACATTAGTTGGTTGCTATGATATTATAATTTTCGCGTCAGGGAAATGACGAAAACAAAATATCCTTCGGGGTGTGGCTCAGCTTGGCTAGAGCGCCTGGTTTGGGACCAGGAGGTCGCAGGTTCGAATCCTGTCACCCCGACTTTTATGCGGGTGTAGTTCAATGGTAGAACACTAGCCTTCCAAGCTAGA
>JAFQWG010000157.1 GCA_017407605.1 Agathobacter sp.
GAGAAGACCTGCGTAGAATGCGGTTTTTACGATGTGTGGCACATCGGCTACCATTTCAGACACGCCGTTAATCATAGTAGCAAGTGCTTTGCCTTTGTTTGCCTCAGCTGCTTCTGGGTCAGCGTCTTTTACAAGGTAAGCACCTGACATGACGTTGAACATTTTCTGTACAGTTTCTTTGTGTTCTACTGCTTTGAAGGAATACTCCAATACATATTCGTTGTTGTTGATACTAATTGTTTTCATATTTTTTCCTCATCTTTCGTATTTTTTGATATAAAAAAGGGGAAGAACTTACGCTTCCCCTTTTATGTTTTTTTACTTTTCTTATTCAGCTGCTACAGTAGGTTCTACTGGTTTTACAGCAGCAATTGGATCTGGTAAATCTACCAATGTGTTGGTAATAGAGTACTGTAATACGTTACCAACAGCGTATTCTGGGGCTGGAAGTGAGCCTGGTTCTACGATGTAACCATTCATAGTCTTTTTGCTTGGATGGTATGCGCAGTACCACATTGACTGACCGTCTGCTCTGTTTTCATATGCTTCAAGCATTTCTGCCCACTGTTCGTCAAATGTATCTGTATCGTTGAATACAGTTACTAATTCTCCGCCTGTGTCTTCGTGACCTGCTACATATTTCTTTCTTCTCGATTTGAGTGGAGTTGCGTCAAGTTTATCCTGTGTGACTGTTACGCCTCCGATACTAATACATTCTTCGATTTCCTTCCATTCTGTTGGTGGAGTGGTTAATGTACCTAACCCCCATCCAAAAATTACTCCAATTGTTGATAATGCCTGTTCTGCCATTATTCATTTCCTCCTTTTTCTTTCTTTTTTGTTATAAGTTTTTGATTTCGATGCCGCTTACAGTGCGGCGAAAACGTGTTGAGATTACATGATTTGCTTCGGATACGTCTTCTGGTCCCTGGATCACCGCATATCCCATGGACAACATGACGTCACCTGCCTTATCCATAATCTCTCTTGCTTCATCGAGCGATACATCGGAATGTGTTCTCAGCTCGATGGTGGAGATAATTGCACACTGTTTGTTTCCTTTCAGACAATCTGCTGTGCTAATCTCCCCTAACGAATCTACATTTAATGTGGGAAACTCCGTAGGTGCCCCGTTCTTTGTAGATGTCATGTGAAGGGTTGCTTCCGTATAGGGAGCTCCCTCCTGTGTCTGCAACTTTTCACTTAGTCGTTTCTTTACAATGGAAAATACGCTAAGCATGTTTGCTACCTCCTTTCTAATTTTGCTTTGTCCTTTCTTTGGACAATATCACTATAGCACGAACGTATGTTCTCATTTTATCACCTTTACATTTTTCCTTAATATTGTTTTCTCTGACTTAACAAATAGAAAAAATATCTTCTAACATCACAAAAAGCGGCTTGCCCACATGGCATTTCATAGTACGATATTAAATGTGCTACTGTTACCTCATAACACACAGACTTTATAATGTATTCGTATAATTCTTCACTTGCTTCCCTTGCCACATCTTCTATTAATCTGCATTTTTCTTGTAAAATAGCTCGTCTTACTGCTAAATCACCAGTAGTATCCGTAATTTTTCGCGCTACTGGCATTCCGGTAAGTTGAGAACTTTTAATTGCACTATCCTTCATTGCCAATTCTCTTTTCCATTCTGGATACTGTTCACAAAATCCTGCCAATTCTTTGTACCGTTTTCTAGAAATTCCATATTCTTCCAAGTTCAAAAACCTTTTCTTCATGTATTCCTCCTGCTCGTGTTCTAGTCTTGTCCGGGCACACGCGCTGCGAAATATCTCGCACCCTCCTATGTATTTGTAATTTGTCTTGTCGTGTATTACGCAAACGCGTGTTGTAATATTAAATTATCACTCATTTGCATGCCTGTCAATATTTATTTTACGCATTTGCATAAATTTATATTGTGCAGATTTCGCAAATGTGTTATATTAAGGATACTTAGGAGGATTACGACATGGGCATTGGAATTAAATTAGAAGAGTTGTTGAAGCAGCGTAATATGACGGTGACAGAACTTGCGCGACGAGTTGGTGTTGCACCTACTACTATCTATTCCATTATTCAGAGAAATAATAAGAAGATGGATATCGATGTGTTGTTGAACATTGCTGAAGTACTTGGCGTGGATGCGGACTATTTCCGTGATACCGAAAAGCCTGTTACATTAGCTGCACATTTTGACGGCAATGAATTTACCGAAGAAGAGTTAGACGAAATTCGCAATTTCGCAGAATATGTAAAGAGTCGCAGAAAATAACTGTCCCATTTATGGGCACTTAATTGGTTATACTTATAGAAGGAGGTGAGAACTATGAATACATTAGAAAAGTTACAAGATGAAGCTTACAAAGAAGGCGTAGATATTATAGAAAAACCTTTTGAGAGCAATCGCATCAAAGGTCTTTATTGTGATAGCGTCATTGCACTAAGCAGCGACATAAAGACTTCTGCGGAGAAAGCATGTGTTTTGGCGGAAGAATTAGGACATCACTACACTTCTACTGGTGATATTCTAGATCTCTCCGTGGTAACCAATCGCAAGCAGGAGCGTGCCGCCCGCCTTTGGGCTTACAACCATATGATTGGTTTGCGCCGTCTTATTGATGCATTTGAACACGGCTGTTCAAATCGTCATGAGATTGCCTCCTACCTTGATGTGACAGAGGAATTTTTAATAGAGGCCCTGAATTGCTACCGTGAAAAGTATGGTGTATATACCGTGGTAGATAATTATGTTGTCTACTTTGAGCCTTTGGGGGTAGGCTTGTTAAAAAAGCACCCTAAAGCAAGGGGATTTTCTACCCTAGTAGTACCGAATATGGTAGCAAAAAACTTGAATTGCATTTCTTCTTATTACAAGTTATAATGATTCAAGTTGTTAATACTTATTATAAATCATAAAAGGAGAACTCATATGTCATACGTATATAAAACAAAAGGAACTTGTTCCACAAAAATCGAAGTTGAATTAGAAGGCAACATCGTTCGTAACGTTGTTTTTACAGGTGGATGTCATGGCAACCTTCAGGCTATTCCAAAATTAGTAGAAGGCATGACTGTAGAAGAAGTAGAAA
>JAFQWG010000158.1 GCA_017407605.1 Agathobacter sp.
GGTGCACGTTCCTCTTTTGGAAATGCGCTGATATATAATCTTTTTACTTCTTTTCTATATTTCCTAGCATCTACTAATTTCATTTACACCACTTTTTCTCCCATCAACCATACATTTGATACATTGATATCATCATCAAAGGTTATTAAATCTGCATCCAATCCGATTGCAATTTCACCTTTTACACCTGCATAGCCACAATGACGAGCTGGTGTTTTTGTAATCATTCGCACTGCACCCCAAAGTGGCACTCCAGCATTCTTGTACACCGTACGAACCAGACGATCCGATGTTGCTACACTACCTGCAAAGCAGTTACGTGCAGGTGGCTTACATACACCATCCTCAATATATACATTCATTTTCATTGGCCCAAAATCCACTTCGTATTCCCCCTCTGGAAAACCTCCAAGCGGACCACAATCTGACACAAGCATAAGTTTATCATAGCCTTTGCATTTTACAGCAAGACGTATGAGTTCTGGTGGTAAATGGCATCCATCACAAATAATCTCTACATCCAAATCATCTAACAATAAAGCTGCTTCTACCAATCCACCACGACGAAATCCCATATCTCTAGTAACTGTAGACATTACACTATAAAGATGCGTCACCGTAGAATATCCATTTTTCATCGCTTCTTCTACTTCTGTAAATGTCGCGTTACTGTGTCCCATACACGCTGTAATCCCAGCTTCTACAAGTGCACGTCCTAATTCCATACCACCTTCTAATTCAGGTGCAGCCATCAGACGATTAATAATATCTTTTCCCTCTTTGATACCATCAACATATTTATCTGGTGTGATGACTGGAACCTCCTGTGTACCCATTGCCATATCTGGGTGTGGCTGGCATAGTGTCATCGGTCCCTCCATAAAATAGCCTAAATGATGAGGCAAATCAGCTCGTCTATCGACCTCTTCTTTGATTTCTCTTAACTTCTTAAGTTCTTCTACATCTAAAGTTCCTGGAGTTGGTGTAATGGCAGTAAGACCATGCTGCATATGCATTTTTAAAGCTTTTTCATGCTCTTCAAAAGAAAGACTAGCAAAGCTTCCTCCACCACCGCCATGACAATGTACATCAATAAATCCTGGTGACAAATATTCCCCCTTACAATCAATCATTTCTTCTGCTGAAATGATTTCTCCATCCCCGTATCGTTTAATTTTTCCATCTTCCACAAGTACCCATCCATTTGGTAATAAACGATCTGCTAATACTAAAATTGCATTATAAAAACATTTTGTCATATTAAAATCCCCCATTCTTATTTTGTATAAAATGATACTATTGCTTCTTTCTTTTCTTCTGGTTTAAGTATATAACAATCTCCTGTCATAAGTCCATTTGGAGAACTATTAATTGGCTCTACACAGACAAAATCTTTTCCTGCTACTGCCCAAAATACCAATCGGTTGAAATTCTCATCGAATTCCATATGTATTTCTTTTCCCTCTGAATGTAATATAGCTTCTTTTTTCACCTGCACGAAAAATGCCCCTGTTTCTGGTGCCCCTTCTGGAAAGGCTAGTGTTACCAAATGCTTATCAAATGGTTTTGCTTGTCCGGTCAGCATGTCCATCTCTAACTCAGCATCCACCTTCACGCTTACCTCTGTAGGTTTTACTGCAAAATATGGATGGAAACCAAATGCATAAGGCATATCTTTTTTATCTTTGTTTTCATATGTTTGATGAATCGAGAGTCTACCATCTTTCAAAGAAAACATAAGCTCAACTCGAAACTCAAATGGATATCCTTTTTTTGTCTCCTCATTTGAAGTCAATTCTAATTTTAATGTATCTTCTGTGTGTGATAAGACTGTCCACACGGAAGTGTGCCCAAAGCCATGAATCTCCATCGGATATATGCTATCCTCTGGCGTACGACCAAACACAGGAAACAAAAATGGAATCCCGCAACGTGGTCTTTCCGTACTCTTTAGATTTTCCTTATCCTGATAAAAAACATCTGTCCCATTTGAAACAAACTGAGTAACTGTTGCACCTTTTTCAGGTAAAATAACCGCATAATTTCCACCATTATCTTTGATTATGTATTCTTTCATA